>CAZVPQ010000113.1:0-7052 GCA_964628675.1 uncultured Hyphomicrobiales bacterium
ATTAATGGATTGATAATTATAGTAATTACAATCAGTAAAAATAAATTTGATATTCGATTAATTACAAACATTTAGTTCATATATACAGTAAAAGTTGAAAAAATGTTTCATCTTATTTAATTTAATTTAATTTTTTTAATATCTTTAGGATATATAGTTTTGAATGAATTTTGAAAAACAGGGTTAATGTTAATACTATTAATTTTAAGTATTAAACTACTATTGATTTCCGGGAATTTGTATAATTGCTTCATAGAATAGTTGATTCCATTAACTTTATCATAATTATTATAAAATATGTGCAAAATCATTTTTCCATTTCTAAGTTTTCTCTGATACTGTGTTAATGTTAAATCAGTGGAAGAAATCACTGCGTATTCAATATAATCGGGATTCTTATCATTTTTGAATAAGTTTTCGTTTGTGGAATCCGACAATTGTTTGACAAAGACAAAATCCATAGGATTGCCTGGTGTTTCACAACGCATTAATCTGATTAAATCGTTATAAGAGATTGGCATTTTTATTATCTGTCGGAAGCTGTCGGCATCAGGTACACCTTCAATTAATTGGTCGGTTATAGCATTATAAAAGTCAAACATATGTTGAGTAGCATATAACTTGCCCACAGAAATACCAAAAGGTCCATTTATTTTCATAGATATCGAATCTAATTTAGCAATACGAATATTAGCACTTGCTGAATAGGATTGATTTTTATTTGATATTGAAAGATTCGTTTTTATTATGAGATTATTTAATTCCAAATTCCAAGGAGGGAAAAAATTAATTTTGGGTGATACTTTGATTTTTTCCTTTTTAGTTGTTTTGATAGTTGAACAAGAAATCATTAGAAATGAAACCAATATAATTATTAATGATTTTTTTAACATATTTTCAGACCATTAGTTTAATATATATAAAACATTGGTGCAAATTAAGATTAATAAATAATAAGATATGAAAGAAATAACTAATTGCCACATTTTAACTTAGCCAATATTGTTTCCCCCGCAACAACTTTATCACCTATATTTATTAAAATATCGGAACTTGTGTCAATTGCAATATCCATTCTCGAACCAAATTTCATCATACCAAATTTTTGACCGATTTCGATGGAGTCACCCTCTTTAATATCCCATACTAATCGCCTGGCAACAATACCGACAATTTGTTTGAAAAAGCATTTACCGCACTGATTTTCAACGCCAATATGAGTTTGTTCGTTTTTTGATGACGCTTTAGGATGATAAGCAACAAGATATTTTCCGGGATGATATTTGAAGTATTTAATAACACCACTAATAGGAGAACGGTTAACGTGAGCATCAAGCGGTGATAAAAATATACTTATTCTTATTGATTTCTTGTGCAAATAAACATTTTCCATTTCTTCGACTATTTCAATGACTTTGCCATCAGCAGGAGCCAAAATTAAAGAAGGGTCATTTTTAGCTTCTTCGGAGATATGTCTAACGGGATCTCTAAAGAAATACGAAGTAAATGTAATTAATAAAAAACCTATAAATAGTATCGTAAAAGAAAGCCACACAGGTCTTAAAAATAGTGAAATGAAAATGAGTATGATTCCTACTCCTATCATTACAATTATATTGCTCCTACCATATTTGGTTAACATTATACACATTCATTTAAATGAAAAATATTTTCAACAAAATTAAATCTTATTTCATACAATATCAAATATTTTAAAAAATATTTATGATTGTAGTTTGTTTTATTATTGTCATTGTAACTCAATTTGTCGATAAATACTCCTTTTATTAAAATAATTATACACTTTGTCCTTTGTTTATTGATATTCATAATTTAAGTAAATGGCTATTAAATTAAAACTTAGTAGTTGTTAATTTGTAAATTCCTTTTAAATACAGGGATATTTTATAAATAAGAAGTTTCAAATATGAACTAAATGTTGTATGTTAGATAATATAGATGGGGACTTAGATTACATCTAATAATGAGGATTATTTGTGGAAACATATATGTTTCAAATCTTAACTTTTTTTTGTATTTTTGTTAGTTAATAGTTTGTTATTTAAATGATATAATTATCATAATATTACAAAGTTTGTTCAATTAATATTGACAAGGTGAATAGATGAAATTCAAGGTTAAATTATCGGATTTTCAAAAAGCTATACAAAAAGTATTGCCGGCTTTGCCCCGTAAATCTACTGTATCTGTGTTAGAGCATTTTTATTTCTCTTTGAGTGGTGATACCTTAGAGATAATCGCGAATGATCAAGAAATCACTATTTTGACAAAAACTCAAGTTGAAGGACTTACAGATGGCTCTATTTTAGTTCCCGGCAGGAGATTATCGGAAATTGTAAAAGCTTTAGGTAACCAAGGCGAATTAGAATTTTCTTCTAATGATGATAATTATGAAATCAATATGCAAACAACAACTCCTTATGGAATTTATTCCTTGCGAGGATTGAATCACACTGAGTTTCTTGATATTCCCGAATTAGTTGAATCTGCGAAACCGAAAATTGATGATGATGGGAATATAATATCATCAACAGATAACATAGCTTTAAAATTAAAAAAAGATGCAATCGTAAGATTGGCTACCAAATCTTCATTTGCAGTATCAACAGATGAATTTAGACCTGCAATGAATGGTGTTCTTTTTGAATTTAGAGGGGATTATATAAGTGCTGTATCTACAGATAGTTTTAGATTAGTAAAATGTATTATTCGTTCTGAAAATTCTGAATTTCCAAAAGATTTAGATGTTATTTTGTCTTCGAGAACCTTGGAGATTTTAAAGAAAATCAATGAAGATATTATTGTTTCATTCATTGAAGCAAGAGGCAATAAAACTCATATTAGAATTGATTTGGGAGACACAATATTTATAGCAAAATTAATAAACGAGATGTTCCCACCTTATGAAACCGTTATCCCGACAGATCATACTTTCCGTGTATCATTTAATCAAAAAGAGATTTACGATGCCGTTTCAAGGGTTGCGATTCTAACGAGTGAATTTTCTTATCAAATCAAGTTCTTTTTTGAAAATGACAAACTTACTTTATCCGGACAAGATATTGAAGCAGGTGCTCACGGAAATGAAACATTGAACTGTGAATATCAAGGAGAGGATTTTGAAATATCGTTCAATAGTAAATATTTGAAAGAAGCCATTGAACATTTAGAAGGTGAAACGGAAAATAATATGATAATAATGAGTTTTTCCGAGGCAAGAAGACCTGTTATTTTTAAATCTTTTGTGGATAATGATGATTTAATAATGTTGATTATGCCGGTTAAGCTATAATCTAAATTAAATAATGAGCATTTAAGCTTTTATGATAATGAAATGAAAATAAAGAAAGTCTTAATTAATAATTTAAGGAATCACAAAAGAACTGAAATAGGATTTGGTAAAAATTTAATAGTTTTTTATGGTAATAACGGGGCTGGCAAGACAACATTATTAGAATCAATTGCTTTGTGTAGTTTTACTAAAAGTTTCGTAGGTGTTAGTGATAGTTCTTTGATAGCAAATGGTGAAAACCTGTATAAAGTTTCTTTAGAAGCACTAAACGATTTAGATGTTCCTTATAAAGTTGCTGTTTATTATGAAAAAGGGAAAAAAAAACAAATTAATTCAACTCTCGGTGATAATCTTTTGCCGAAAGATATTATTGGAGAGATACCCATTGTAATTCTATCCCCTGATAATAAAAATATAACTTATGGTTCACCTGAATCTCGTAGGCAATTCGTTGATAAGCTTCTATCGCAAGCTAGTAAAATATATATTGATGAATTAATTAATTTTCGTAAAGCTCTTAAACAAAGAAATCGTCTTCTTTATAGAGCAAAATTAGAACATACATTAAATTATGATATGTTAGAGCCTTGGACAGATATATTAATTAAATCAAGTGTAGAAATAATTCATCGTAGATTTAAATTTATTGAAGAATTTATAGGAGAATTTAAAAAATATTATTCCGATGTTTCTTTTAATAAAGAAAATGTTGATTTAGAATATATTCCTAATGGATTTAAGGAAAAAATTAACAATAAAACGTTTACTAAAACGTTTATTAATAGTAGGTTAAGAGAGAATTTTTATAATCATCAAGATGATGAATTCCGCAGGGGGGTAACTTTGTTCGGTCCACAAAAGGACGAGTTTAAGATAAGTATTAACAATGGCTTAGCAAAAGATTATGCGTCACAAGGTCAGCATAAGTCTTTATTAATTAGTATCAAATTGGCTGAATTTGAATTCCTAAAGGAAAAGAGAAAAGAAACGCCAATTGTATTATTTGATGATATTTTTTCTGAATTAGATGATGAAAGAATGTTGAGCGTTTTTAATCTAATTATTAAAAATTCAGCTCAATCTTTTATTACTATTACTGAGATAGAAAAAATAAATCGAATTATTGAAAATATTAATGACTTTGCTTTTTATAAGATTGAAAATGGTAAGGTAAGTTTATTGAATTAAAATTTTATTAAGATGACACTAAATTCAAAAAAGCCAAAAACATTGAAATCCGTTATCAATGAATTGATAGTTTCTCAGGGTTGGGAAGATGAAGTATTCAAAGAAGAACTTGAAAAGCAATGGGCTGATATTGTTGGTGAAAAAATTGCAAATATCTCATCAATAATAAAATTTAAAGATGGAGAGCTTTTTTTACGGACTAAATCATCAACTTGGCGTGTTGAACTAAAGTTACAAAGCGATAATATTATTGAAAAGATCAATAGTAAACTCGGAGATGATATAGTTAATAAAATAATAATAAGATAGAATAAATATTTAATTAGAATTAAATAATGCAGTATGAAAATAAATGTTAAGGATAAGTAATGGAAGATAATTTGAATAAGGATATAGAATTGGAGGTATCTAACTACTCTGAAAAAAGCATTAAGGTTTTAGAAGGATTGGAAGCTGTTAGAAGACGTCCGGCTATGTATATTGGGGATATTAGCGAACGTGGGCTTCATCATTTAATTCATGAAGTTGTAGATAACTCAATTGATGAGGCATTAGCAGGTTATTGTAAAAATATTAAAGTAACTTTACATTCTGACGGGTCTTGTTCGGTCGAAGATGATGGACGTGGGATTCCAACCGGACCACATCCGATAAAGAAAATTTCTACTCTTGAAGTTGTAATGTGTACATTGCATGCCGGAGGCAAATTTGATAAATCGTCATACAAAGTATCTGGCGGTTTGCATGGGGTTGGCGTATCTTGTGTCAATGCTTTATCCGGAAATGCCAAAATTACTATATTCAGAGAAGGGAAACAATTTGAACAAATGTATGAAAAGGGGATTCCAATTTCTAAAGTACAAGAAATAGGATCTTCACAAAAAACAGGAACAATTTTAAGATTTCTTCCTGATAAAACTATTTTCAAAACAACTGATTTCAAATACAAGAAAGTAGCTGAAAGATTAAGAGAATTAGCTTTTTTGAACCCTCAAGTTATTATTGAATTGTTTGACGAACGAGATGACGGTTATGATAAGTTCCATTTTAATGGTGGATTAGTTGATTTTGTAAATTATATTGATCAATCGGTAACTCATATATCGCGACCAATTTATTTTTCCGGCTCGGGTTCAAACGGGGAAGAAACGACTACCGAAGTTGAAGTGTGTTTACAATATAATGCAGGTTATACTGAAAATGTGCTTTCTTATGTTAATAATATTAATACTATTGAAGGCGGAACACATGTTTCCGGTTTCAGGTCTGCTCTAACAAGAACTTTTAATGTATATGCTGAGAAATATTTAAAGAATAAAAAAATCAAATTAACGGGTGATGATTATAGGGAAGGGCTTACAGCCATCATATCGTTAAAAGTACCCGAACCTCAATTTGAAGGACAGACTAAAACAAAGTTAGGAAATGGTGAAGTTGAAGGAATAGTAAGGGCTGTTGTCAATGAAAAATTAGCTATTTATCTTGATCAGAATCCTTCAGAAGCAAAAAAAGTATTTGAGAAAGCCGCTGTTGCTGCTGAAGCAAGAATAGCCGCTAAAAAATCTCGTGAGTTAATAAGAAGAAAAAATATCTTGGAAAACTCAACATTGCCGGGCAAACTTTCTGATTGTTCATTAAGAACTCCGGAAGATACTGAGATTTATCTTGTTGAAGGAGATTCTGCCGGTGGTTCTGCTAAGCAAGGTAGAGACAGAAGATTTCAAGCTATACTTCCACTAAAGGGAAAAATTTTGAATACTCAAAAAGCAAGACAACCTAAAGTTTTGGAAAATGATGAAATTAAATCTATTATCACTGCATTAGGTGGCGGCTTTGGTATTGATTTCGATAATGAAAAACTACGGTATGGAAAAATTATACTAATGGCTGATGCCGATGTTGACGGTTCTCATATAAGAACTCTACTGATGACTCTTTTCTTTTTGTATATGAAAGATTTAATACACAATGGCAAATTATATATAGCACAACCTCCTTTGTATAAATTAAAAAAAGGCAAACACGAGTATTATGCTTATAATGAGAATGAAAGAGACGAGATTATACAACGTATTAGAAAAGAAATGACAGGTAAAAAGAAATTTACTGAAACAAATGTTGATTTGGATACAGCAACTAAAACATATGATGGCATTGTGATTTCAAGGTTCAAAGGATTGGGCGAAATGAATCCGGACCAACTATGGCATACTACAATGAATCCCGAAACAAGGACTTTATTAAAAGTTACTATTGACAATGCCGCAGAAGCGGCGATGACATTTGATATGTTAATGGGTGATAAAGTAGAACCTCGTAGGAATTTTATTGAACAAAATGCAAAATATGTTAAGAATTTAGATGTATGATGTTGTCATATATTAAATCTTGTTATATAATTTAAAATAATTTAGATTAATTTGGGGGCTAAGATGTTAAATTTTGAAAGATTTTTAGCAGAATTATTTACGCCTTTACCCATTATATTTTTATTGTTTTTTTTGGGTCTGTTATTTTTATTTATGAAAAAAATTAAGATTTCTTATGTTCT
>CAZVPQ010000114.1:0-6998 GCA_964628675.1 uncultured Hyphomicrobiales bacterium
TTTCATATTTATTTATTGTGAATTGAATATTTACTATATTGCTTGTTGGATTAGGATATATAATTGTGTTATTTGTTTCAGGGCTTAATACTTCCGTTTCATTCCATTTGGGTCTTAATAAATAAAGGAAAAATCACCTTTCATAAATACCACACCTGACGCAGCAATATAATTATCAGGAGATACATCCATTGCATCTGACGCTGAAAAAGGATAGACATATTCCAAAGTATCTTTTTCTATATTCCAAACTAAAACTTCATTGGGATTGTAATCTTCGTAGTCAAAATATCCATATATAAGATACTTAGAATCATTTGAGAAAAGAATCCCACCACCTATTCCTCTATCCGCTACATTCAACCCTTCATAATATTTCAATGTTTTAATTAATTTTAATGTTTTTACATCCCACAAATCAACACCATATTGAGTTCCGGTTAATAAAATTTTACTGTCCGGAGAAAAACCTCCATTTCCGCCACCGGTTTTGTTATCAAAGTTAACTTCTTCATAAGTATTCAAGTCTATTAATCTAACAGTTTGATAATTTTCTTTAACACTATTAAAACTAATATAATTGCCATCGGGAGATATTTTTAGCATACTTGCATATATACCGTTAAATGCTTTAATGATTTTTTTTGTTTCTATGTTATAAACAAGGAGTTGCGGTTTATCAAGATTTAATGCACCAACAGTAGTAATAATGCGTTTGCCGTCGGGAGCAATAACTGCTTGACAGTTATAACGACTATTTTTATCAACAGGCATTATAATTGTATCTATTATCTCACCTGTTTTAGTTCTTACTATCATTATTTCATTACCACCGGAAAAAACAACTGTGTCTCCTGTAGAAGAAAACGATATATTACCACCAGCCTGAATTTTTCTAATAATTTTTCCTGTTTGTCTATCAAGTTGGAGAATACCTTGTTTACGAAATCCTGCAAAAAGGTATTTCCCGTCAGGACTGAATTTAAGACTACGGGGACACCCATTGTAACTATTTATATCTTTACTCCACACGGTATCGGGCAGCTGTTGTTGAGCGAGTAGATTTTCAGAAAATCCTGTAAAAACAATAATAACAGTCAATAAAAGAATAGTTTTCATTTTAACAGTCCTTATTAAAAATAATAACTTATTAAAAATCCGATAGAAATCAAAATATTTTTTAGTATATTTCTTTAAAAGTCAGAAATTTTTGTTCTGCTATGTCGAAGAAGAGATTCTTTTCTGTTCCGAACTAGATTCGGAAACTATGTTCAGAATGAGCTATATTCTCCGTCATTCTGAGTGCAACGAAGAATCTACTCTTTTTGTGCAATAAGAAGAGATTCTTCACTTCGTTCAGAATGACAATGGTGTGTGAAAGAAGAGATTCTTTTCTGTTCCGAACTGGTTTCGGAAAATTCGTTCAGAATGACTCTATGAAAAATACTGCCTTAACCACGACTTAAAAGTCGTGGCAATTCAGTCTTGGCAATTCATTATCAATTTAAATTATTTTTTCTTGCAATATTTATCTATCCAATTGAAAAATTCGGAATCCCAAATTACAAATTCCTGAGGATGAACAACAAAATGTGTTTCTTCCGGGAAAATCATAAGTTCTGAATCAATTCCTTTTGTTTGAGCAACAGTAAAGGCTTCCAAACTTTGAGTATAAGGAACTCTGAAATCGTGTTCACTTGTAATTATAAGTATTGGAGTATTCCAATTCTGAGCAAATTTATGCGGTGAATTATCATTATAATTTTTCTTGTTTTTGTCAATCCAATAAGGTCCGCCATATTCCCAATTCGGAAACCAAAGCTCTTCAGTTGCGCCATACATACTTACAAGGTTAAAGACTCCACAATGAGAAACAAAAGCTTTATATCTTCCGGATTGATTATGTCCTTCTAACCAAAATACAGCATAACCGCCTGCACTTGCGCCGACAGCAGCTGAACGCTCTTTGTCAATATAAGGTTGTTTTAGCATATAATCCGTAGCAGATGTAATATCTTTCATTGGCAATCCGCCCCAATCCTTACTAATAGCATTGCACCATTTCTGACCAAATCCCGGAACGCCGCGACGATTAGGTAAAATCATAACGTATCCGTGAGAAGCCATCAAGAAGTAATTCCATCTGAAATGAAATCTTTGTCCTATCATCGATTGCGGACCGCCTTGGCAATAAGTTATCAAAGGATATTTTTTAGTCGAATCGAAATCGGGGGGATACAATACCCAACATTGCACTTTGGCACCGTCAACGCTTGTAATCCATTGCTCTTTTATTTCAGGTTTTTTCAATTGTCTGAGAATGAAATCATTAATTTTTGTTATTCTTGTTTGTTTGCCACCTTCAGACGGCATAGTATAAATATCCATAGGTTCGGTCATACTTTGCCTGCCGAAGAATAATGTTTTGCCGTTTTTAGCAATACCCAATCCGCCACCGTAAATATACCAACCATCGGCAACAACAGTCCACTCACCTCTACTGAGTTTTTTGCCATTGACTTTGATATTATCAACTGCAACTCTGAATAATTTTACGACACCACTATCACCGGCAGTGAAATAAAGTGATTTGCTGTTGGTGTGCCAAATAGTTTCGCCAACCCAATTATCGAAAGTTTTGCTCAAATCAATCACTTCGCCCGATTTACGATTATAAATCATAAGTCTGTGTTTATCCGATTCGAAACCGTCGTGTTCCATACTGTTGAAAGCAATCCATTTGCCATTGGGTGAATATAAAGGGGCGAGGTCAAATCCCAACATTCCTTCAGTAATATTTTTAGTTTTTTTAGTCTTAATATTTACAACATAAATATCCGAATTTGTACTTTCAACATAGTTGGGAACTTTTTTGCAAGCATAAGCAATTTCTTTGCTATCGGGAGACCAAGCAATATCTTCACCGCCGTCAAAAGGTTTTAAAGGTGTTTCAAATTTTTCATTCGGCATCAAATCAATAGCTTTTCCGCCTTTCGATGGCATAACAAAAAGATGAGTAAAATTCTCATCAGTCCATTCGTCCCAATGTCTAATCAGTAGTTTATGGAATATTCTCACTTTAGCTCTTGGATAATCAGGATAGTTTTCGTTTACGGTTTTTTCTAATTTGACATCGGAAGTAAATGAAAAATATTTACCGTTTGGCGACCAAGCTAAATTAGATATAGCATTAGGCATATCGGAAACTTTTTTCGGCTTGCCGTCAGGAAAATCCATAATAAATATTTGTGCGGGTTTAGCTCTCGACGAGATAAATGCAATTTTTTTGCCGTCGGGAGACCAACGACCATTGTAATCTGCGGCACCGTGAGTTGTCAAACGCTTTGTAATTTTACCATCAATACTTACTACATATAAATCGGTATAGAATTTATTTCCTTTTATTGATGGAGTTTTCAAAGTGTATAAAATCCATTTGCCATCAGGAGATATTTGCGGGTCTTGAACCCTTTTCATACTCATTAAATCTTTTGCAGTAAAAAGTCTTTGATTTTGTTTCATTCCGTCCTCTGGTTTAGGTACAAATTTATCAATAGAATCAGGCAACAATTTTGAGATAGAATCAGGCAAAAAAGTATATAAATATTCACTTGGCAGTCCTTCTTGTAATGCTCGTTTAAGAATTTTCGGAAATTCTTTGCGTATCGAATCAGGCAAATATTTCATTAAGGCGGGCGGGAAAACAATTGGTGTATGGATAGGATGATTTTTTGGTTTCGGTTCCTGTGAATGCAAACTAAAAGCAAATAGAAAAACTAATATTATAATTTTTTTAAACATAATAGACCTCGAATATATTGTTATTAATAATTTAAATTGCTTTTTTAAAAATCAAATTTATCTTCTAAATCAATTTCCAAATCATCTGAGAAATCATCTGGATTATACTCTTTTATAATTTGGTGAATTTTAACTTCTGATTTTTGAAGATATGTTTTCAGTTCATTAGTGATTTTCATTCCTTCCTCGAATAAGGAAATCAATTTTTCTAATGGCTCGGAACCTTCATCAAGTATATTAACTATCTCATTTAATCTTTCCAAACTTTTATTAAATGATATTTTTATTTTTTTTGCCATTTTATAACCTAATTTATTTTAAATTCTTTAATTTTTTCAACATTATTAATTGTTACAGACGCCTTTTCATTTTTTCTTATTACATCCAATTTAGAATAATCATCAAGAGAATTATTGTTGTTTATTATTTGGTCATCTGCTTGTAAAAGAGCAAAACCCTTGTCCAAAGGCGACAGGGGATAAAGGGATTTCAAATGATTAAACAATGATTGAGCTTTGTCTTTATTTTTCTGAAAATGATTATTAATACTTGTTTTCATTCTAATTTCAAAATCATCAAGAAGTTGTTCATTAGTAGCAATAATATTTGGAATTTGTTTGAATGCCGATGAATTCGATAGGTTTATTATATCGCTTTCATAATCTTTCAGTGTTAATTGCATATTAGTAATAAGTTCATCTTGAATAGCATCAAAATTATTCATCAGCATATCATAAGTTACAGGAGTAACAATTTCCGCACCTGCCGTCGGAGTTGCCGCTCTTTTGTCTGCAACGAAATCAGAAATTGTGAAATCGGTTTCATGCCCGACGGCGGAAATAATTGGTTTTGCAGAATTATAAATAGCATTTGCGACAATTTCTTCATTATATGCCCAAAGGTCTTCTATTGAACCACCACCACGACCAATAATGATAACCTCCGCCGGAGTTTTATTTAGTTCTGTGATAGCATCGGCAATATCTTGTGCGGCGGCATCACCTTGAACCAAAGTAGGTCTGAAAAAAATTTCGCAAAGTGGCATTCTTCTTTTAATTGTGCTTATAATATCACGCACGGCGGCACCGGTCGGAGATGTTGACACAGCTATTTTTAAAGGGAAATCCGGTAGTTCTTTTTTTCTGTCAATATCAAAATAGCCCTGCTCTTCGAGTTTTTCTTTTAATGCTTCAAAAGCAAGATATAAATCGCCTTGTCCAACGGGTTGCATAGAAGTACAATCAATTTGGTATTGACCTCTTGGTGGATAGACAGTAACTTTGCCGCTAATAATTACTTTCATTCCGTTAGTTGGTACAAAATTTAATTTGCGACTTCGCCACATCATACAAGAAATTTGCGATTGATTGTCTTTTAAGGTGAAATATCTATGTCCTGAAGAGTGATGCACAAAGTTAGAAATCTCGCCTTTCACTTTGACAGTATTAAAGGAAGTTTCAATAACTTCTCGTATTGAATTAGTTATTTGACTAACTGTTAATATTAATGTTTTCATATCACAAAATTAAGAATTATTTTTGATAATGTTTCATTTGATTAACTCAAGTTTATTAGTTTTGTAATTAATGAAGAATTTATTTAATTTACAATCAAATCTTTTAAAACGTTGGGCTTAGATTATGATAGGGTTAGGATACGATGTACACAAGCTTAAAGAGGGAGAAAGTTTCATCTTGGGCGGGATAGAAATTGATTCCGATTTTGGTACTCTTGCGCATAGCGACGGCGATGTTTTGCTTCACGCTTTATGCGATGCTTTGTTAGGTGCTACGGGATTGGGAGATATAGGAGAACTGTTCCCTGATACGGATATGAAATATAAAGACGCTGATAGTACCGTATTTGTTAAAGAGATTATGCAAATGATAAATAAGAAAGGTTTTGAGTTAGTCAATATTGATGCTACTATTGTTCTGGAAAAACCTAAATTAAAACCTTACAAAGAAATGATTAAGAAAAAAATTGCAGGATTATGCTCAATCCCTGCTGAGAGAGTAAATATTAAAGCGAAAACTTCGGAGAAAATGGGGTTTGTGGGACGCAGTGAAGGTGTGGTTTCTTATTGTATTTGCGAAGTCAGATATAAGGATTAAATGTTGAAACGTCTAATATACATATTGATATTTTTTATCTATTTCAATGTTTCTGCTGATGAAACTTTTCCTTATTCATATTCGGTTTATAAGAATTATGAGGGCGGACGTCTTATAATATCCAAAGCTAATCAAGATAATAATTCAATATTTTCTTACTTTATTAAGCCGAGTTGGGCTGGTGAAACCGATGTGTTAACAGTATGGAAAGGTTTGAAATCAGAGCTAATTGTTGGTTCGTCTTTGCAAAATGTTAATATTATTTCGGCATATCCTTTTAAAAAATCTATTTTATTAATTTGGAATGAAGAAAATAAATTATTTTTATCACTTATAGATTCAACTGCAAATATCATCAATAAAATTGAATTAAAAGGTAATTGGCTTGGTGTTGATAGATTTGATGTCCATTGGAATAAGGGATTTGATAATAATTCTTTTATAGTATTAATCAACAGTTCTCTTTATCATATTTCATATAGTAATACACAATCTCCCGTATTAAAATTCATTAGTGATAAAGTTAGTTCTGCAATTACTTTCGAAACACTTAATAAAATCGTTTATGCTGTAAATTCTGAAGGGTGGATTAATATAACCGGTATAGATAAGAATTGGAATGAGAGTGTCATTGCAAGATTAAGATTATCAAATATTATTTATTTAAAGAAATTACATAATAGAATTGGTATAGTTTCAACAGGGGTTCTATCAAAAACTTCTTGGCTTCATATAATTGATTTTGATAAAGGAGTTATATCGAAACAATCTATAGATGCTAACGGTAAATTTATCAAAGTTCAGGAAGTAAATAAACAAATTTATTTTTATTATTTAGCTTATGGGAATCGCAAATATTATATTAAATACTTTAAATATAGTGAAGATAAATTATCTGAAATCATTAATGAAATAGTCATTCCTGACGGATTTTTAAAGCCACTTAAATTTTGTATGAAAAAAAGGGGATATATATTTTTTCAAAACGGTTTAGTAAGTTTTTCTAAAAAAGAAAGTATTATTTTATCGGATTATTTCCCCTTGGGCGAATATTTTAACGGCAAAATATTTCTATCTGTCTAT
>CAZVPQ010000115.1:0-6998 GCA_964628675.1 uncultured Hyphomicrobiales bacterium
GGAATTGGCAAAAAGTTTATTAGATAAAGTTGTCGGTCAATGTAAAGAATTAAATGATTATAAAAATATTGCAACAACAATCATTAAAGAACAAAATGATTTTGAAACGGCAAAAGCTTTCTTTACTAAAGCTGAAAATATTATTGATGGAATTGAACAAACCGTTGAATATGCGAATACTATTATTGAGTTATTTAATGATAAAGAATTAGCCACCGAAGCTCTTGAAGAAGTGGAAGATGATGCGCAATTTACAAAAGACTTTGTAAAATTGGCTCAAGGTTTTATGGCTTTGTCAAATGAAGAAAAAGCTAAGGAATTAATGCAAAGCGGTCAGGAATACGCTATGACAGGTGAAGAACAAATTGATTTGGCTGTCGGTTATTGGAATTTATTCCAAGACAAAGATGCCGCTTCCCAAGGTTTTGAAAAAGGTCTAAATGATATAAGCGATACTGCTAAGCTTTTGGAATTTGCTAAGCAATTAGCAAGCGATATGCAAAACCCTGATTTAGCTAAAAAATATTACGAGAGAGCCGAAAGTAAAATGTCAAGTGCAAAAGATTTAACTTCACTTGCAAAAGCGGTAATCGACGATTTGAAAGACAAGGACTATGCTTTGGGAATTTATGAAAGAGCTGAGCAAAGTATGGATTCACCAAGCGATCTTATTATTCTTGCCAATGAAGTACTAACAAATGTCGGTGATAAAGACAAAGTAAAACATATTTATCAGAAAGCATTCGATAAGACTGAAAAATTCAAAGCTTATCTTGATTTATTTGATGATATAATTGCGATAATTGACGATAAAGCTTTCGGAAAAGTGATTTTAGAAAAAGCTTTTAATCTTGCTGAAACCACACCGGAATTACTCGAAATAGGTAAAAAGGCAACGGCTATTCTTTCAGACAAAGAATTTGCCAAGTTGATTTTGGAAAAAGCCGAAGAAGTTGTTACAAGTTTAGACCAAATGAAAAATGTTAATGCCACCGTCAAAGAAATATTTTCTGAAGATGAAGAATGGATTAAAAGAGTTGACGAAAAACTCGAAAAAAGAGAACAAAATCAAGAAAAATACGAGGAATATCGTAAAATCGAAGAAGCGGCAAAAACATTTAAAGACTTAAGATTGCTTGTCGAAAATATGATGGCTGAATTAGATGATAAATATTATGCAAAAAAATTATTACTCGCAGGCAAAGATATTTTAGATACTAATGAATTTGATGTATTTAGTTTTAAAAAATTGATACAAACAATTAGCAAATATCTAAAAGATGATAAATGGATTGAAGAAATATTGGATAATCTAATCAAGCAAAGAGTTAAATTCTTCTTTGATTATAAAGCTGTTTGTGAGATTGCTCTCAGTGACTTGAGTAATAAGGATGTCGGAAAATCAATAGCAAGAGAATATCTCAAAGATTATGAAAATAAACTTGACAAATTCGATAACAAATCTGTTTATAATTACACCGACCTTGCTAAAACTGTTTACGAGCTATTCGGTGATTCGGAGTGGGCTTTGAATATACTTGATAAAGCTTCTCAATTAGATAAAGATGTGTTTACTAACACTTTTATCGCATTTTTAGCTAAACTCTTTGGCAATGATGACAAATACAAATATTTTATTAATGAAGCATTAAACGGTCTTAGCACGGCAGAGCAATTTTATATGTTAGCCAATAGATTAAAATCTTTGAATTTTTCGGCTGATGAAATAAAAAATATATACTCCAAGGGATTGCATCAGATTCCGGATTCACAAGAAAAATTACTATGGGCAGAGGGAATTGTTAACTTATTTGGGGATAGAGATTGGGCAAAAGATATTTACAAACAAATAATCAATAATTACAAAAGCGACGATGAAAAGGAAATTTATAATATTAGCAAAAAAATCAGTCTCGAAAATAAATTTTGGTAATATTTACACAGAGGTATCCTTATTAGCGAATAATGAATAGTGACTGTCTCATCAGTCCGAAATAACTACATATATATAAAATTTAAAAACAGAGGTTTTAGAATTCTCTATATAATATTTCCCTTTTTAATCTTTGTCAATGATTTATTTTAAGTCAAGAGTAAGGAAAAGATAAATAAGCAAAATTTTATTAGCTATTTTTAAAATAAAAATTGCAACATAACGATTACACAATTATTAAACATTGCAAAAAAATGTTTGATTATATAGTTAGTAATATCTATTTTTGAATTTAGCAATAGCTAAATATATTAATTTGTTTATGATTTTTGAAAATAATGATAATTGGAAAATGACAGAGGACAATAGAATGAGTTTGACAGATGCTGAATCAGGGAAAAAATTAGTTGTTGAGGACTTTGTATCCGGAATGCAAGCAATAAAGAAATTGAATTCTCTTGGTGTTCACAAAGAAGACGTTGTTTTAAGAATTAACAATAATAATTGGGGACCTGTTTTAATCGAAAATTTAACTAATGATTCTTCACGTGTTGCAATTGGTAGAAATATTGCAGAACGCATAATTGTTAAATATGAAAAATAAAAAGATTGTATTAGTCGGTCAACCAAACTGCGGTAAAAGTACACTATTTAATGTACTTTCGGATATTAATACGGATACTTCAAATTTCGCTGGTACTACTAATATTATAAACCAATCCGATATTAGCGTATATGGAGAAACAGTAACCATAGTGGATTTACCCGGAACTTATTCACTCAATCCTAATGATTTATCGGAAAGTATCACTGTCAAGTATTTACTCGAAGAAGATGTAGATTTAATTATCAATGTTGTCAATTCCGCTCTTTTAACACGGAGTTTAGAGCTTACTATTGAACTAATGGAATTAGGCCTTCCTATGATTATCGCTTTGAATATGCAAGACGAAGCTGAAAAGATAGGACTAACTATTGATAAAAATAAATTAAGCGAGATTATAAACCTGCCTGTTGTTTTTACAACTGCAAGATTTGGCAAAGGAGTAAAACATCTAATCGGAGAGTGCGCTACTCTATTAAACAAAAAAGCAAATGAACCCAAGAAATTAGATTATACTCATCATCTTGAAATCAGAGTAAATGAATTAGCTGAAGCTATCAATAAAATTGATAATAATCTCAAAGGTAATCCGAGATTTTACGCACTTAAAACAATTGAATCCCCTGATATTTTACCAAAAGAAATAGTTGAAAAAACAAAGCTAATAAGAGATAGAATTGAAAAAGAGATAAAAATCCAGCATAATGTTGATGGTTATGAAGCCATTTCGTATGAACGGCATCACTTGGCAATGAAAATTTCCGAAGAAATAACTAAATTTGGTAAAAGAAAAACCAGATTATTCAGTGAAAAATTAGATGATTATTTGCTACACCCTATCGGCGGATATTTCTTTTTGATTTTATACTTTGCTTTTTTCTTTGGTACCATATTTATTGTTGGGGAGTTCTTAACTAACTTACTTGATGCTCCCGTAAACAGTTTAGCAAGTCTTTTTGAACCGTTAAAAGCTACGCAACCGTTTTTGTGGCACACTATTAATGGCGCATATATGGGCTTTGTAGGTATAGTAGGTATAGTACTGCCATATTTTTTGCCATTAATATTTTTAACAGCTTATACTGAGGATACGGGATATTTATCAAGGGTGGCTTTTCTATTAGACGGATTGATGCACAAAATCGGATTGCACGGCAAGTCAATAGTTCCGTTTATTATGGGCTTCGGTTGTTCTGTGCCGGCTCTATATGCTACGAGAATGATAGAGAGACGCAGAGATAGAATTGTTACTTCTATTTTACTGCTTTTTATCCCCTGCACAGCAAGAATAGCTGTGATATTTGCTCTAACAGCCGCTTTTGCAGGACCGATTTGGGCTTTTGTTGTTTTCGCTTTTGTTGCAGTAGTTATAGCAATAAACGGAAAAATTTTATCCAAACTTATTTCCAAGCCATTGGGATTGATTATGGAAATCCCGAGATTAGCAATTCCTTCGCTTAAAGTATCGTTTAAAAAAACTTGGTTCAAAAGTAGAAATTTCTTTAAAGATGCTCTTTTGTATCTTATTGGTGGCAGTATTGTTCTTGATTGGATTGAATATTTTAATTTGGCACATTATGTAAATAGCATTTTCTCTCCAATAGTTCATTTTGTTCTGGGATTGCCGGAAGCATTAGGCTCTACTTTAGTTTTCGGATTTTTCAGAAAAGAGCTAATAATTGTTATGGCTAATCAAGCTTTAGGTGTTAAAACGCTAGCTGAAATGCCAATGACAGCACATCAAGTCATTGTATTTATTATTTTTGTAACATTATATTTCCCTTGTTTCACAACATTAATTGTTTTATGGAAAGAATTCGGAGGAAAAACAGCTTTATTAGCTTCTGTTTTCACAGTTGTTGTTGCAACAATATCAGCATTTGGATTTAGAATGGTGTTTTTGCTTTTTTAATCAATTTTATTTAGTTTAAATAAACATTTGATTTTATTATACTAAAAAATATTATTAGATTGTATTTTTGTGATAGGTAAATAAATAAAAAAAGTTGAATTAAAATGAGTATAATATGTTAAGTCAGTCTGTACAAGATTATTTGAAGACAATTTATAAACTTCAAGAACATGGGGTTGTTTCTACTACGGCAATAGCAAACAGTTTAGATGTGTCAGGAGCTTCTGTGACTGGAATGCTCAAAAGGTTAGCTAAAATGGAACTTGTTGATTACAACTCATACAAAGGAGTTAAACTTTCAGACAGGGGCAATAAAATTGCTTTGGAAATAATCAGGCATCACCGCTTAATTGAATTGTATCTCAAAGAAGAATTAGGTTATTCATTGGATAGAGTTCACGAAGAAGCCTGCAGATTGGAACACGTTATTTCCGAAGAATTTGCCAATAAAATTGCCGAGAAATTGGGTAATCCTAAATTTGACCCCCACGGTCATCCAATTCCTGCTATAAACGGTACTTTGCCCGAGCAAAAAGAAATTAATCTTACAGATGTTGACCCGGGCAAAAAAACGGAGATAACTCGCTTATGTGATGGAGATGAAAAACTACTGGCATATTTGGAAAAAAACGGATTGGTGCCAGGTGCTAAAATTGATGTAACAGAAAAAGCTCCTTTCCACGGTCCTGTAACAATTCGCCATCAAGATGTTGAAAAAATCATAGGCAATGAAGTTGCAAAGAATATTTTTGTTAAGATTAAAAAATAATTCTGTTTGTATAAATTGACAAGATTTAATATTTTTGCTTTTTTTATAAGCCAACATAGCTCAGATGGTAGAGCAATTCACTCGTAATGAATAGGTCAGCGGTTCGATTCCGCTTGTTGGCTCTCAACAAAATAAAGGACTTACGGCATTTGCAATAAGTCCTTTTTATTTTTCGCTACGATTTGGCTACGATTAATTTACGGCAAGAGCTGTAAATATCGTTGTGTAGTTTCTAAATTGGAATGACCAAGTAAAGACATAATTTCAAAAATGGGAGTATTATTTTTCGATAAAATTGAAGCATATCTATGTCTAAGATTATGCCAACTCCATTTACCTTTTGTCTTTCTTCTTAGAAATTTTGGCTCCTTACTCCAAGTATTAAAGTACCTTTCATTATTGTCAGGTTTAACTTTTTTAATACAAGAAGGTTTAGGAACTTTTCTAGGAACTAAATTAGAATATTTAGATTTTCTTGTATAGAGAATAACATAATCTGCCATTATATCGGAATGCTTAAGATTTAGCGCTTCTGAAATACGACAACCTGTATCTCTAACAAATTCAACAAGCTGTCTTTGAAAAAAGTCACAATTATCTAATATTTCTTCTAGCTCTTCATCTGTAGGCACATATTTTATTTTCATTTTAACCGGAAAAAATTGAATACCAATACAAGGGTTTTTAATATTCAAATCATGATAATTAATTCCATAATTGAATAAAGCTTTTAATGCTTTAAGAAGTTCATTAACAGAATAATTGTCTTTACCATTTTCCTGCATTTGATTAGAATAACTAATCAATAATTTATGAATATCAGATTTACTAATATACTTTATATTAATATTACCAAAATATTCGCTTGCAATTTTAAGATAACTTTTTGAATTGTTATAGTAGATTTTAGAACGAGCTGATTTAATAAAGAGAAGCCTTTCTTTAATTAAAGTAAAAAACATCATTTCATATTCAGGATTTCGTTGTTCTCCGAGTTCTTTATATTTTGTAATTTCAGCTTTCTTAGCTTCTTGCATAGTAAGATAAATAGCTTTTGAGTGGTAAGTTTTTCCATCAAAATCAAACTTATAATACCAGCGCAAGCCTTTTGCTAATTTCCTTTTATATGTTGGCATTATAACCTCTTGACTTTGTTTATAATAATTTGTATTTTTGTCTTAATATGTTTGCTATTATCTAGTGGGATAATAGTGTTGGTTTCTTATGAGAGGTGCGTGGTTCTTTGAAGTCTTAATAAAATATTAAGATAAGGAGGCTACGGGAGTTCTGAAAGGGGTTCCCAATGTCTTATCAATGTTTAACCTTATCTGCTTCCGAAGTAAGTATGCTACTTGGCATGTCGATTAAATGGGTATATAAAAACAAAACAAAAATACCCGGATATTTTAAGATAGGCTCTGCAATCTTTTTTGATAAGGAAGTATTTTACAAAGAACTGAAAAAACGCAGTTCAAAGAAACATTTAGATCATTCCTTAGGTCTGACCTAAAAGACAACCCGCTCCGGCTTAGCTAGAGCGGGCTTTTTGATTTAGAACTATTTTCTCCAAGCTTCAGACATTGCGTCTCCAAAAGCTTTATCAACTTTTTTCATCTGTTCAAGACGCGCCTTGACTTTTGCTTCTCTTTCCTTTTCCTGTTGCTCAATTCTCCTAATTCTCTCTTTTTCTTTTGTATTAGAAGAATATTTTGTAGAACCTCCAAATTGATTAGAGATTGCCCAACCGATTAATGATTCAAATAACATTACATCACCTTTA
>CAZVPQ010000116.1:0-6916 GCA_964628675.1 uncultured Hyphomicrobiales bacterium
ATAATGAAAAAATTTATCCAATAGGAGATGTTTGGAATGATATTTATAGTTTTAAATGAAAACAAAATTCTCTTCTTTTGTTTTTGCTCTGACTACCTTAATTTAAGAAATGATTTTTCACTTCATTTAAAATGACATTTCAAGAATATTAAATTCATTTACAATGTTCATATTGAAATTTTTAGAATTGAAGCATTGGATAATTAATGAATTTTGTAAATTAGAAATTGGAAATTGTAGAAAAACTGAGATTCTTAGCCTAATTCAGTATGAACTGTGTTATAAATTATACTTTTTTGAAATAACAAATTAGTTTTTTATTAATTTGCATAATGTAAAATTGCAAAAGAAAAAAAGTATGAAAGAAAGAATAAGTGTATTGTTTATAGGTGATGTAGTCGGCAATTCAGGATTGAATATTGTCAAAGATACTTTGCCGATGCTCAAAGAAAAATATCAAGCCGATTATATTATTGCTAACGGCGAAAATGCAGACAAAGGAAAGGGAATAAAGAAAAAAGAAGCTGACTTTTTGTTTGATTTGGGAGTTAATGTTATTACTTCGGGTAATCACATTTGGGATAATTGGCATTCCAAGCCTTTGCTCGCAGAAAATCCGAGAGTTCTTAGACCTATGAACTATCCAACGGGAAATGTCGGAAGAGGATATATTGTTGATGAGACTGAGGATTTCCAAATATGTGTGCTGAATATTCAAGGTAGAACTTTTATGCAGGCGATTGATTGCCCTTTTAAAACTGCAGACTTTGTAATAAAATCTGTTTCTGATAAAACAAAAATTATTATTGTGGATTTTCACGCCGATGCAACTGCCGAAAAAATCGCTATGGGCTGGCATCTTGACGGCAGAGTTAGTGCATTACTGGGAACTCATACACATATTCAAACTGCCGATGCTTCTATATTGCCGAACGGAACTGCCTACATTACAGATGTGGGAATGACCGGTCCTTATGATTCAGTTGTAGGAATGGATAAAAAGCAAGCATTAAAAAGATTTTTATTACAGATACCGCATAAATACGAAGTCGCCACAGAGGACAATAGAATTTGCGGAGTTAATGTTATTATAGATACTGAAACAGGATTGGCTTTAAAAATAGAGTCATTTGTTTATCCCGAATTTGAAAATTCATTAATCTAAAAAGTAAAATGGACAAAAAAAATATAGCAATTGTTGGTGCTACGGGTTTAGTTGGCAGGACTATGCTCAAAGTTTTGGAAGAGAGGAATTTTCCGATTAATAATTTGAGACTTTATGCATCTGCGAGAAGTGCAGGAAAGAAATTGAATTTTGCAGGTAAAGAATATATTGTTGAAGAAACTAATGAGGACAGTTTTCAAGATATTGATATTGCATTGTTCTCAGCAGGTAAAGAAGCCAGCAAAAAATATGCACCGATAGCCGCTTCAAATGGCTGTGTTGTCATAGATAATAGTTCTGCTTGGAGAATGGACACTGCTGTTCCTTTGGTAGTCCCTGAAGTAAATAAAGAGGTGTTGAAAGACTACAAGGGCATAATTGCAAATCCGAATTGCTCGACTATTCAATTAATGCTTGTTTTGAAACCTTTGCAAGATAATTATGGATTAAAAAGGGTTGTTGCTTCTACTTATCAATCGATAAGCGGTGCGGGACAGAGTGGCATTGATAAACTTATGTCGGAGATTAAAAATAAAGCTGAAATCAAATCTGAAAGCATTGCTTATAATACCAATTTCCATACAATTTCAGATGAAAACGGGTTCACTGAAGAAGAAATCAAGATGATAAATGAAACTCGAAAAATTCTTGATTTACCTGATTTGCCAATTGCTGTAACTTGTGTCCGATTGCCGATTTTAGGTGGACACGGGGAATCGGTAAATGTTGAGTTAAACAAAGAATATAATATTAACGACATTAGAGAACTATTGGCTCGCTCGGAAAATCTAATTCTAATGGATAAACCATTGGAGAATATTTATCCAACACCTGCTGTTAGCAAAGATAAAGATGAGGTTTTTGTCGGAAGACTTAGAATTGACAACTCGGTTAAGAACGGATTATATTTTTGGGTTGTAGCCGATAATATTCGCAAAGGTGCGGCAACAAATGCGGTGCAGATTGCTGAATTGTATAAGGATATTTGATATTGAAATAAAAATATAATTATTGCGTTAATAAAAATAGATTAATTGGAGATAATTATGATAGTACAAACTGACGAAAAAATTATTTATGACTTAATTAAAAAGGCGGTTTCCGAAGCTGTTGATGAAAAATTCAATGAGTTGAAAATTAATTTATTGCCAATTGTTGATGACAAAGAAATGGAGCAAATTGATTTAATTTTTGATTCGCCGGGAAATTATAACAATCAAGAATTGAAAGAAGTGGATATTTAAAAATGAATTCCATTAGTTCATTAGACACACCGTCTCTGCTTATTGAGAAATCTATCGTAGAAAAAAATATTTACGATATGCAGGGCTTGATGAATAAACATAATATTAGTTTTCGACCTCACAACAAAACTCATAAAATGCCTTATTTCGCAAAAATGCAATTGGAAGCCGGAGCATCGGGCATTACTTGTGCGAAAACATCGGAAGCCGAGATTATGGCAGACAGTGGTATTAATAACATTCTTATTGCTAATATTATCATTGGTGAAAAGAAGTTTGAAAGACTATTAGAACTTAATAAAAGATTAGATTATTTAGCAACTTGTGTTGATGATTTAGGCAACACGGAACCTATTGGCGATTTTATGGCAAAACATAATGCTAGATTTAATCTTATGATTATTGTTGATATTGGATACGGTAGATGTGGCATTAGCGATTATAATAAATTACTCGAATTAGCAAAATTTATTCAGCAACATAAAAATTTGAATTTGAAAGGTATTCTTTCGCACCCGGGTCAAGCTTATGAAAGCAAATCTCAAGAAGAGATAAAAAAGATAGCTTTGTTTGAAGGTGAATTTATATTGGAGACAGCTAATAAATTACGAGTTGACGGGATTAATATTGATATTATTTCAATCGGCTCTAATCCTACCGCAAGATATTCTTGTGAAGTAAAAGGTATCAATGAAATTCGCACCGGCAATTATATATTTAATGATATGATACAGGTTTCTTTGGGAACCGTGGATATTAATAGCTGTGCTTTGTCTGTCCTTGCTCAAGTGATAAGTATTCCGTCCAACGATAGAGTTATACTTGATATTGGTTCAAAAGCATTGAGTTCAGACAAGGGTATGTTTGTTAATGGTTACGGGAAAATCCTCGGTAAAAATGCAATAATAGAAAAGCTTTCTGAAGAACACGCAATAGTTAAACACAATGGTGAGTCATTTCATTTCGGCGAAAGATTGAGAATAATACCAAATCATTCCTGCACTACTGTAAATATGTTTGACACTGCTTTTTTAGTTGATGGTAATAAAGTAATCGAAGAAATAAATATTTCCGCAAGAGGCAAAATGGTCTGAGTTTAATTCTGAATGATTTTGTCGTTTTGAAGTACGAAGAATCTCTTCTTTTGATATCCTGACTTCTTTTCTCTCATTCCAATCTTATTGAGCATAGTCGAAAGATTACTGAAAACAAGAAACTTAGATTTTTCATTTTATGAATTGAATTCTATCTTAAATATATTAATTTTCTAAAATAATATTCACCGTTGGTTTCCACTGTCAAATAATATGTACCGTCAGATAAACCTGATAAATCAAAACTTCTCATTGCCTCTTCTGAAATACCGTAAGGTTCAATAGCTGATGACAAAATATTATCCCCTAATTCATTATATAATCTAAATTGTATTGAAACAGGTTTATTAACTGAAAATTTAATTGAGATTATTTTATTAGTGGGATTTGGATAAATATTAATTATTTTGATTTTCGAATTACTTTTTACTATAGAGTTAGAATTAGTACTGTCTTTTAATTTGCCAATTCCAATAGAAGCCAAAGCTTGAATTAAAGAATCATTAGTTTTTACGAAATATGGGAATTTCTTAGTTAACGAAGTAAAGCAATAACCTGAAAATAAAATATTATTGTCATTTGTTAAAGATGCATATCTAAACTCACCAATTCTTTCTGTCAAAATATTTTCTTTAATTACCGTCCCTTTGCCATTTATTATCCTATACATTGGAAATTCTTTATATCTGCCTGATATTAGAACTGTTGTATCATTTAATTTAAGTAGATTATTGAACTGATAGTCTTTATATTCTGTCGAAAAAGAATAGAAATAACCGCGCTTTTGACCAACACTTTTTGGATAAATCCCTGTATTATTGAGCATAATTATCTCGTTATCGGTTATGGCAATAAGAATACTATCATTTAATCTTAAAAAATCATTTTGTACTAAATTTATCCTGTCATAATAATTATTAATACTAAAATATTGTTCTTTACTTTTATGTCCTTCACATTCAAGATATACAATAGAACTTAATGCAAAATCAAATTTATTATTTTCAACATAAGCTATTAAATTATTCACTGAGAATTTAGTTGGACAAGAGTTATTAAATGCAGGTCCGCTCAAAAAAATAGTTGTATCTATGTCGAAATTACTATTGATAACTGAGACGAAATAATATAGCTTAGAAAATGTAGCAAATATTTTATCTCCGCTATTTCTGTATGAGTAAATCTTTTTTGCAATATTAAGATTTTTTTGTTTTGTCATTTTACCATAACTATCTATAACACTATAAACAGAATCTAAGATAAAAGTATAATTATTATCTTCTCTTCTAAGCAGGCAATTATTTAGATTATGATAAGATTTTTCCCAAGATTTTTCTTTACTATCGATAGAACCAATAAATGAATACGAGCTATCAATAATACGATATATGATATTATTATCCTTGTTTTCAAACCCTTTGACAGCCACGCAATTTGGTAGTGTTGTATCGGAAATGTCATATAAATAATCATCTTGTAATTTTTGTCTTGGGACTAAAATATCAATTTTTTTTGTTGTCGATATACTTCTTCCTTTACTGAATATTGTTAGCATAACCGAGTAAGTTCCAGTTAAAAAAAAGTCGTGTTCAGGTTCAAAATCATTGCTTGATTTACTATCTCCAAAGTTCCATTTTACGGAATCAATGTCTCCCAATGACAAATTCTCAAATTTTAATTTTATAGGATAGCTATTTGTTATAGTATAGTTAAAATCAGCTTTCAAAAAAGGCATTACGTATAATACTTTATTTTTTATAACCGAATCACGATAATTATCTTTTTTTATAATTAGTTTTACATTAAAAAATCCTGTGTCAGAATAAATATGTTTTGGTTCAAATTCATTTGAATAAGTTCCATCACCGAAATCCCAATGAAATTGGTCGGGATAACCTAAGGAACAATTATAAAATTGAATGGAATTACTCTGTATAAATAATGAGTCTTTTAATTGGAAATTCGCTTTTAGGGGAAAATAAGTTTCCCGTTTAACTTTAAATAAATTATTAGAATTATCGGATAATATCATATCATTTTTAATCAGAGCTTTTTTGATTTGCTTAATATTATCAATATTAAATTGATAACAATAAAGAATTTCATCAGTCAAATAAATTGAAATTGTATTGTTGATTATTGCAGACATAAACCTTTTATCATTCAAAGGCACAAGATAAAAGTTATTATAATTATTATCTACAATGGGGGTAATCTTTTTGTTTGCAGTATCAAATAAATCGAACAAATGAATATTGTTTTTTTCAGTAAGAAATAATTTTGATAAATCACCGCTAAAAAATCCTGAATAATAATTCCAATAATCCCCTGTTAGATTATCATCCCCTGTCTTATTATCATTTGTTTCTTGATATGAGGATAATAATAGAGATTTAGAAGTATTAGTCATATTAAAATATAAATATTTAATACTTTGATATGAACCGATATCGTGGATCCAATTACTATGACTTGGATTGATAAAGAAAGCAGTTAAAGAATCATTTTTAATATAAATATCGGTGCTTCCTAAGAATTGCTTTATTAGATGGAACTTCCCGTTGATTCTTTTGAAAAACAATGAAGAGCCTTCTGTTGAACCGTATTTTGGTGGGTATCCAATTGTACTTTTGTGATATGAAGCATAAAAATTTTCAGAGAAACTATTATAATCTGCAAACCTAATTCCAAAATCTATTTTTGTCATATACTCATCAGGATAATTAACATGAAACACTATGCTATCTATTAAATTATTTGTTTCAATATTATAGATGTTCATTACGCAAGAATCAATATAATGACTGTTGTTTTTAGCTATTTTTTTAAAATAAACTGTAATATAAGTTTTAGCATCTGAAGATAAAAAAATCCAATTGCTGTTTTTGATATACTTGGGATTTGGTATAATAGTATCTGTTTTTAATAAATTGCCTGTTTGCTCATCCCATTTCTTAATTAGGTTACCATCTCCTAAAGTATATATGTATTCATTATTATCATTTATAACAAAATCTTTCAGTTCCGTTTTATAAGCTACTATTTTTTCGGCATTACCTACTTGTTCCCATTCTGAAAAGGCACTGACAAATTGCAAAAAAAATAATATGAAAATAACTATCCGTTTCAATTGCGTTCCTATAATTATGATTTCATCATAAACTTAATGCTTTTTTTAATTATACGTAAAGTTCCCATTTTTATTTTTTCTATTTTATCCTCTTGAGTGCAACAGAAAATCTATTCTTATATCCTTTGCTTAAAGTGATGCGTTAAAAAAGAGTTTTCCCCTAGTTCCGAACTTGTTTCGGAAACTTCGTTCATAAGGACAAATCAACAACGCCCTTCGACTTCGCTCAGTATGATTCAATCGCAATTAACAAACATTTTTCAGTCATTCTGAGTGGAACGAA
>CAZVPQ010000117.1:0-6888 GCA_964628675.1 uncultured Hyphomicrobiales bacterium
TATTCAAAATAAATATTTAGTTGTTAAAGTCAATATTGAACAGATTATCGGCATTACAAGCGGCATCTATTTATTCGATACTATCGCTAATGGGAAAAAATTGTTTGGGAAATTTATAATATTAAATCATCAATAGCATTAAAATAGAATATTAGCCCTTTTTTATATTTAAATATCTGCCACTTGTTTAAAAGTCTTTTTAATACTTCATTTTAATAATGTTTTTTTTTGAAAATTTTAGTAATTTACATTATTATTATTAAGTAAATTCAATTTTAATATTATGACAAAAAAGAAAAATACAGGAAGAGCGAAAAAGAAGCAAAGTAAACATATTGCTAATAAGAAATCTAATGTTAGCAAAAAAAAATCATTTACTATAATTAAAAAGTATTCGAGAAACGAGCTTTTACTAATTCTATTATACTCTTTTGTTATTGTCTTGTCAGGTTATTTACTGTACAAACCTGCAACCGATTATAAATTAGTTTATTGTGATGACAATATTTTTCTTCAAGATTATTATTATTTGAATAAAGATTATGACAATATATATACAGTGTTTAGTAAGAGTATGGGAACGAGTTATTATAGACCGATGCTTAACGTTTCAATAATTGTTGATACTCAGATGTCTTTAGAAAAACAATTCCCAAATGTTGATCCAAATTTAGTAAATCCCAGGAGTATAACACCCGAAATATTTCATAGGACAAATTTGATTTATCATTTATTGGCTTCTCTACTTGTATTCATATTCTTTATAAAAATCGGTTATGATATTTTGCCATCCTTTCTATTCAGTTTGCTTGTAGTTGTTCATCCACTTCTAACGCCTGCGGCGGCTTGGATTTCCGGACGAAACGATTCGATGATTACGATATTTATACTTTTATCATTTATATTTATGAAATTTTATTTTGAGAAGGACAAGGTTTCGCAATATATTTTCTATTTATTACATATAATATTTTTCGGTTTTGCATTATTCACAAAAGAGATTGCGGCTTTTTTTCCATTTGTAATTTTCGCATATTTATTTTTCTTTGAAAAACGGAAAAAACATATTTTTGATTCGAAATATATTGCTTTGGTAATAGGCGAATTCATTATGGGAATGATTTGGTATATAATGCGGTACAAAGCAATAACAGGAATTTATAATCCTGATACTATCGGAATAGATGCTCTACCTGATACTTATCTTACAATTCCTGCATTGATTGGGAAATTCTTTTTGCCGATTAAAATGATAGCCCTTGCCAGCTATGAAACATTTACAATTGTTACAGGATTGATTTTTATTACAGCTATTGTTGTGTATCTGATAAAATCAAAAAAACTTGATAAAGACAAAGCTTATTTCGGTTTAATTTGGTTTGTTCTTTTATTGTTTCCCACTTTATTAATTCGTATTGTTTTCGTTGGGGATTTCTTTGATTATGCTGAGCATAGAGCTTATCTCGTTATGGTTGGGTTAATAATATTTATTATGGAAGTATTGAAGGTTTATAAAGTTGATTTTAAAAAACCAGTTCCGTTAGCAGTGATGATAATTATATTCGGTTTATTTACGTATAAGTCTTATACTTATGAAAAAGATTTTAAAGACAGGAAATGCTTTTGGAGTCATATGACGGAAATGTATCCTTACAAATCCAGGGGTTATCTTGATTTGGGCAAAGCTTATTTAGTTGAGGATTCATTGGATACTGCTGAGAAATTATACAAAAAAGGTATTGAAAGAAACCCGAATAATAAAAATTTATTTATTGATTTAGCCGCTGTTTACTTGAAAAAGAAAGATTTTAATGAAGCTATAAAATATGCTAATCATGCTATTTCCTTGAATCCGGGTAATATTATTGCCTATTACAATTTAGCTAAAGCCTATTTCTCTTTGGGGAAATATCAGGAAGCTAAATTAGCTTATGAAAATGCATGCAGAACAAATCGCCACGTTGAGTGGTTTAAAGAATTGGGTGATACTTACTTTAGATTAGGGGAGTATAATTCTGCAATTCAATCATATCAAAAAGTTTTACTTGCTAATCCGCGGAATTATTCTGCTCTATCAAATGCCGGATTAGCTTATTATCAAATTGGCAAAACAAAAGATGCTGAAGCTAGTTGGCTCAGAATAATAAATTCACAAATTAAAATGCCTCAACCCTATGTGAATTTAATTAGATTATATCTAAAGACAAATCAATCGCAAAAAGCTAATCAGATTTTAAAACTCTTTAAAGACAGAATAGGTGGAGCATTGCCACCCGATTTAGCGAATTATTTCAAAAATAAGAAATAACAAAATCATTAATCTCTCTTGATTTTTCCGAAAATTATTCTTTGTTTTCGGAATTATTTGGGTTGAAAATATATACTAAAAAATAGACTTAAAGAAAAAAAACACTATCTCTTTTAAAGATTTAAACGAGATAGTGTAATAAATAATTATTAATTGACGATTGAATTATTTTGTTAATGCCAATACAGGTGCCAATCCCATTGGGCTTCCTTCTTGTATTGCTTTCAATACTGCACCTCCGCCCGTAAACAAATAATATTTCGGATTATCTAAGGCTGACAAATATAAGCCGGGCAATAATCTTTTGAATTCTTGCAAAGTATCTCCTCCACCAAAAAGTTTCATTGCCTCTCCATTTTTATCTATAATCGAATCTAAAGCAAATGTTCCCTCACTGAAATTAGGCACAAATCCCATAACAGCATTAACAAAAATCGTTCGTGCATCTCTAAATATTTTTTTTACGGTTTCATCTTCAAAAGATTCTTTTGCAATGTCAAGAACATAATTTAATTTATCACCTTGTTTTAAATCGTGAATATTGCGAACTCTATAATTGCCTTCTTTTTTATTTTCAAGTTCGTCGGATTCGATAATGTAAGGAAGCTCAACTAATTTATTCGGAAATTGCTTTGTAAATTCAACAAACTTTTTGGCACTATCAATATCTTCTTCCGAAATTCCTTTAATACTAACTCCATATTTTGCAGAAATATAGGCATTATAAATCACACCTCCCAATATTAGATAATCAGAAGTTTTAATCAATGCATTCAACGAATCAATTTTAGTATCAAACTTAGAACCGGCAACAACAGTTACAAAAGGATGTGTTGGATTATAAATTTTAGATAGATTTTTTAATTCTTTTTGCATTAACAAACCTGCATAAGAGGGTAAAAATTTGGTAATACCAAATGTTGATGAGTGTGGTTGCCACGAACCAAAGGCGTCATTAACGTAGATATCCGCTAAACCTGCAAGTTGATTTGCGAATTTATCGTCCTGTGATTCCTCACCTTTGAACCATCTCGTATTAGGCAAATAAATGCCATCAATTTTACTTTCTTTTAAATCTTTTATTAGATGATTTACCGAAGTATTTATTGACACGTATCCATCAGTACCATGCTTAACAAATTCAGGTATTATTAGTTTGATACTCAATTTATTATTCAAATATTCTACTATTGGTTCAACAGATGAATCATTTGAAATTGTTATTTCGCCTGATTTTTTATTTTTTGGTCTTCCTACATGCGTCATTAGAATTAATTTGCCACCTTTGGCAACTATATTATATAAGGTTGCTATAGTAGAATCAATTCGATAAGGGTCATGAATAACACCTTTTTTTACGACATTATGATCTACTCTAACCAAAACGATTTTATTCTTTAAATCAATATTTTGAATTAACGGTATATTTAACTCATTGTTTTCCATAATTACCTCAATTTTATAAAGAAGAAAATATTTTCAAAATTAATATTGTAAAAATCGATAATATTGAAGAACTATACAAATAAAAAATTTATCTTATCACATTAATTGACTTATAATTGAAAGTAAGTCTAATAATTCAGGTTCTATTTCAAATTAAGTGGGTTATTAAGTTTTTTTTAAAATAAAATTATGTTAATTGCAAAAAGCACTAATCAATATAGATTCACGAAATCAAATACTGAATTGTATTTCAGAATTTTATTTAAATTGTCGATTATGCCACAATGACAATGTTAATAATGAGAATAATTGTAAACCTTGATTTCGTTTTCCGGACTTATGTATTTTAAATAGATGTGAGATGTAATCTGCATTAAATATTTTTTCTTTTACGAAATATGAGTTCATTACAGTTGAATAAGCGTAATCATACCACTCATTTCTTAACCATTCATTGACGGGCGCCCAAAATCCTTGTTTTCTACGATAAATAATATCATTGGGCAAGATGGATTCCACAGCTTTTTTCAAAATGGTCTTTGTTGATTTATTATCGGGTGCTTTCATCTTAGGTGGAATCGACATAGTGAATTCGACTAATCTATGATCTAAAAAGGGGACTCGTGCTTCCAAACTATGTGCCATACCGATTTTATCAACTCTCATTAATAATAATTCGGGTAATCTTTGACGCAATTCTATATATTCAATCCTTTGAAGATAGTCAGCATCGCTTTTTATTGCTAATATTTCATTATGAATTTTTTCTACTTCTTCGTCTGAAATAGAAATCAAATTCTGATATTGCTTATTAAATAAATAATCTTGCTGTGCCAATGGAATTATCGAAACCCCGCTTTGATACAAATGTTTATTGAAACTGCCACGTCTCAAATATTCTAAAATCAACATTTGATTTTGTCCTGTAAGAATCGGCTTGCTTAAACTATATATACTTTTTTTCAGAGAATTAGGAAGCTTTGAAAAATATTTCCAATAGGAATTATAGAAATTATAATCTCTTAGCATCCAAGGGTAGCCTGTGAATTGCTCATCACTTCCTTCACCAACTTGAATAACAGTAGTGCCTGATTCTCTTGTCAATTTACTTAAAAAATACAGCGGCATACAAACAGGGTCGGCATTGGGTTCGTCTTCAAACCAAGTTAAATCTTCGAGAATGGGGAAAGCATCGTTATGGTCAATTAATATTTCACGGTGATTAGTTTTGAATAAATCTGCAATTTTTTGCGCATAACCCAACTCATTGTACTTTTCCAATTCTTTGAAACCGACGGAATAGCTATCAATCGGTCTATCCATCAATTCCGCCATCAAAGCAACGTTCAAACTCGAATCAATTCCGCCGCTGAGAAACACACCAAAAGGCACATCACTCATCATTCGGTCTTTAATTGCTTGTCTTAGAATTCTAAGAACTTCTTCTTGAACTTGGACTTCGTCTAAATCAGTATATTTTTGATTTGCTTCGATTGGCGACCAATATTTTTCAAGAATTAGAGCACCATTGTTTTTCAAAGTCAAATTATGTCCGGCCGAAAGCTTTTTTATATTTTGAAATAAACTGTCGTGATTGCTTGTCATTCCCCAATTCAAATAATTAGGCAGTTCACTTAAATTTAATTGCTTGGTAATCGATGGATACTGAAAAATGGATTTTATTTCAGAGCCAAAAACAAATTTTCCGTTTTGATTAGTATAATAAAGAGGTTTTATGCCGATTCTGTCACGCGAACAAAATAATTCGTTTTTGCGATTATCCCATATAGCAAAACCCCACATACCATACAATTTTTTCACAATATCTTTGCCGTATTCTTGATAACCGTATAATATGGTCTCAGTATCCGTTGAGGAATGATAGCGATAGCCCTTAGATTTTAGCTCTCTTCTTATTTCTTTGTGATTATATATCTCGCCATTGAAAACAATAGTAAATCTGCCGTCGGGTGTTGTCATAGGTTGATTTCCGGCTTCGGACAAATCAATAATGGATAATCGTCTGAATGCAAGACCGCAACGTCGATTATCAGAAATCCATTGTCCTTCGGAATCGGGACCGCGATGAGTAATTACATCGCTCATAGATTTTAAAACATTGCGATTTATTTGAGATTCATTTGTAGCATATTCGACAACACCGGCAATACCGCACATAAAATTATCCTATTATTTTCTAAAAAATCCGTCCATTGAGGCACTGTTAATAATTTCAATCATTTCTTTTATCGCAGTTTCCAAACCGACAAATATCGCACGAGACATTATGGAATGCCCAATACTAAGTTCGTGAATTTCAGGAATTTGAGCAATAGGTTTAACATTCAAATAGTTCAAACCGTGTCCTGCGACAACTCTAAGATTATTCCTTTTGGCAAACAGAACATTTCTTTTGATTTTTTCAAATTCATTTTTTTGTTCCTTACCGTTTTTAGCGTTGGCAAATACGCCTGTGTGGAATTCCACCATATCGCCACCAATAGTAAAGACGGATTCAATTTGTCTTTCTTCCGGTTCGATGAAAAAACTAACCAGAATATCTTTTTCGTGCATTCTATCGACTAAACTTTTAAATTTATCGGTAAAATCAGCAACATTCAAACCGCCCTCGGTTGTCAGCTCTTTCCTTTTTTCGGGAACAATCGTTACTAAATCGGGTTTAATTTCCAAAGCGATTTTAATTATTTCTTCGACAGCTGCCATTTCCATATCAAGTTTTGAAGTAACAACTTCACGAATTAGCTTCAAATCTCTATCATTAATATGGCGTCTGTCTTCTCTCAAATGGCAAACAATACCGCTTGCACCAGCCAGTTCGGCTATCAATGCGGCGGCAACAGGCTCTGGTTCCGTTCCCTTGCGAGCTTCACGCAAAGTTGCAACGTGGTCTATATTGACATTTAATTCAATCATTTGTTTTTCTCCTTTTAATACCAAAATAAAAACAAAAATAAAGATTATAATTCTTATAACGGATAAGAAAATAAGGAATTATTTTTTTATTGTTAATTTTCTTCTGGGAATTTGGATTTGATTAGGTAATCCCAAGGAATTATTATTTCAAATAACTATTTTTTGGCATAATTTGTGGCATAGGCAATTTACATTATGTC
>CAZVPQ010000118.1:0-6881 GCA_964628675.1 uncultured Hyphomicrobiales bacterium
TTTAATGATGATTTGAGGCATAATTCCAAAATAATATTTTTTATTACTATAGGGATTTTTGTCTTTCTCTATGTATTTCAACCGCTTGATATTAGTTCATTAGCTTATAATGACAAATTATATTTGATAGTTGGGATTGTAGTAGTTACTTTCTTATCTTTAACATTGAATTTATTGATATTACCGAGTTTATTTCCAAAAATGTTCATTTCTAAGGAATGGAATGTAAAGAAAGAAATATTATGGAATTTATGGGGCTTAATGCTTATATCATTCGGTAACTTAATGTATTATAGATATTTAGGTTTATTGGAATTTGATTTTTATACAATTCTTCAAATAGTATTTATTGGGATAATTCCCATATCAATTTTAATTACTATTAATCAAGATAGAATTCTACGTATTAACCTTAAAACAGCCGTTGAATTAAATAAAAAATTGCAAGAATACAGAGCAATACAATCCAAAATGATTACATTTGAATCTGATTATGGCAAAGATGACCTTAAAATAAAAGTTAGTTCATTAATATTAATTCGTTCTGCAAACAATTACATTGAGATTTTCTGGAAAGATAATGATAATGTAAAAAGCCAAATGATTCGCAGTAGTTTAATAAAGGCTGAGAAAAAACTTGAAGAGTATAAATTTATTTTTAAAAGTCATAGGTCATATATTGTAAACCTTGATTTTATTGAAAGAATAGAAGGTGGTTCTCAAGGGTACAAATTATTCTTTAAAAATATTGATTTTACCGTTCCCGTTTCACAAAAATATACAGGAAAATTGAGGGAAATAATTTAATCTATCAAAAACAAGCATCTGATTTCGTCCCTATATTTAATATTTTCGTCCCTAAATTAATTAATCGCACCTTTTTATATAATATAATCCCTATTTTTTGCTTCAATATAATTAATACTCTAATTTCGCACTGATTTTTAAAAAGTTATTTTCTTGATTTCCTATTGACATTAAGAATTTAAAAAGCAAAGTTGATTAATGTAAAATTAAAAGGCAAAAAGATGAACAATTTTAATATTGGCGATTTGAATGTAAAATATCCTATAATTCAAGGTGGTATGGGTATTGCAATTTCACTTTCAGGTTTAGCATCTGCTGTTGCAAATGAAGGCGGTATTGGTGTTATTTCAGGAGTTGGTATAGGTATGACAGAACCCGATTATAAAACGAATTTCCACAAAGCCAATAAAAGAGCTTTAAAAAAAGAAATTAGGAAGGCAAGAAGTTTGACTGACGGTGTTTTAGGTGTTAATATTATGATGGCTTTAACTGATTTTGACGATTTGTTTTATATTGCAGTTGAAGAAGGTATTGATGTTATTTTTGTCGGTGCGGGGTTACCCTTGAAAGTATTAGATTTAATACCTAAATCTATATTAGAGAAGTCAAAAACAAAGATTGTCCCGAAAGTTTCGTCGGCAAGAGCTACCAATCTTATTTTGAAATATTGGGCAAATAAATACAATACTGTTCCCGATGCTTTTGCTTTGGAAGGTCCTAAGGCAGGCGGGCATTTGGGCTTTAGAAGAACAGAACTAATTGACGACAATATTCCTTTATCGGCACTTGTTGAAGAAGCTGTTGAAATTATTAAACCTTACGAAGAACAATTTGGCAAAGAAATTCCTTTGATTGCCGCAGGTGGTATATATACTGGTAAAGATATATATGATATTATGCAATCGGGCGCAAAAGCTGTTAAAATGGGTACTCGATTTGTAACAACCCACGAATGCGACGCATCTATTGAATTTAAAGAAAGTTACTTAGATTGCAATAAGGACGATATAGAAATAATTGATAGTCCTGTTGGATTACCCGGTCGAGTTATTCATAATAATTTTATTAGTGAAATGGAACAAGGTAATAAGAAACCTTTCAAATGTCATTGGAAATGTTTAAAAACTTGCAATTATAAAGAAGTCCCTTATTGTATTGCTCAAGCATTATTTAATGCCGCAGACGGTAAAATGTCAGAAGGATTTGCATTTGCAGGTTCTAATGCATATAAAGCAAAAGAGATTACGTCGGTTAGAGAAACAATGAATGAAATTATTACTGAATATGATATGTATAATCAAATAAATTCTATTATTGAACCTCAACTTCAAGAAGTCTAAATCAATAATTAAATTGTTGTTCTGAAAATCCTAACATACAGAATTATATATACTTAAATGCCATATATCAGGATAGTTTAACCCTGTTTGGTATGATTAATTCAAAACAAGTGATAACTATTACAAATAATATTGATTTTGTAATATTAGATTTAGAAAGTATCAGTATGGATAATCAATAATGGAATTAGTTGAAGTTCGAATTAGGTAAGGAAATATAATATTGATATTTTCGTATTATTATTTACGAAATATGAGAATAAATCATTAATTTTGTCTGATTTGTATTTAAATAATTAGAAAAAGGTTTGTAATGGCAAAGAAAAAAGTCAAAAAGATTAATAGAACAGCAGTTGAACATCATGGGAAAAAAGCAACTGTTCATAAACATACTCTAAGAAACCCTAAAAAAGCTAAGAGTAATAATTGGCAGTTCCCTTTGGATAGGAAAAACCTTATTTATATTGGTATAGGTTTGGCTGTGATTATTGTAGGTTATCTTTTGATGGCAACAGGTATTACGGAACAACCTGCTATTGCTAATGGGAAATGGGATAATCCATTTGCTATTTCTGTCGCTCCTATAATTATTGTCATTGGATATTGCGTTATTATACCTTATGCAATTATCAAAGTTTTTAAAAACGATAAAAACGGTAATAGTAGTAAATAAATCCCATAATAATATTTAATAATTAACTTGCAATAGTACCGAATGGAAACCAAAGCCGGATATGTCGCAATTATCGGTAAACCTAATGCTGGCAAATCGACTTTGCTCAATGCAATATTAGAAACTAAACTTTCGATTGTAACGCCCAAAGCTCAAACAACAAGAAAGAAAATTTTGGGTATTTATACTAACGACAATATTCAAACTATTTTTTTGGATACTCCCGGAATTTTAGAGGCAAAACATAAACTTCATAACGCAATGATAAGTTATATTGACCAAGCAATTAAAGATGCTGATATTTTACTTATCTTAATTGATTTACAAAAGTTTTCCGATTTGAATTCTTACTTTAAACCTGATTTTTTATCTAATTTGAAAAAACTTAAAAAGAAAAAGATTTTTGTTTTGAACAAAACAGATATATTCCATGACAAAAAAGATTTACTCCCTATTATTGAAGAGATTAATGAGTCACAATTAGCTGATGAAATCATACCTATTTCAGCAAGAAGAAAAGATGGATTGAGCCATTTATTGAGTATAATTTCTTCATATACACCCTTATCAGAGTTTTATTATGACCCGGATATTTTAAGTATTCAACCGGAGCGTTTTTTTGTTTCCGAGTTAATTCGCGAGAAAATATTTATGCTGTATAAATATGAAATACCTTATTCGACTGAGGTTGTAATAACCGAATTTAAGGAACGTGATATCAATAAATGGTATATTTCAGCAGATATTGTGATTGAAAGAAAATCCCAAAAAATAATTCTAATCGGTGAAAAAGGCAGAATGATTAAAAAATTAGGTGAGATTGCAAGGGAGTCTATTGAGAAACATTTGGAACATGAGATATATCTTGAATTGTTTGTTAAGGTTCGTGAAAAATGGCGACAGAAGCCGAATATGCTTAAGTCGTTTGGATATTGATTATGAAATTTTGTCTCAACCCATAATTTTTCTTTGAGGCATTTTTTTCATACATTTTTTGTTGTTTGCTGAATTTTCGGGTATCTGCTATATGCTGTCCCGTTGTTCTATGATTTTCCCATTTTCATCTGAAGCATTTCACTTTCTGAAGCTCAATAAATTACTTTTTTTGCAGAATATATGATGCTTCTAAGCTGAAAAATGATTTTATTAGTGGTAGTGCGGAAATAGGAGTTAGTTTGATTGCAGGCAATCCGAATTTCATTTTGAATACTGGTCTTAATAAATAGAAATCTCTTTTGTAAATACTATATCCCGATTTTGTTGCGGCATTTTCAAATTTCTTTGGTGTTAATCTTATTTTTTGTAATCTTCTTACTTCTTCAATATCGTTTTGGCGACCTGATGAAATTAGTTTTTGGAAAAGAGAGTTAGGCAGAAGATGTATATAAGGTAATTTGCCCATTTTATTGCCTACCGTGTGCTGATGCCCGCCGAATGGCGAATGATAAGGTGGAAAAGTAACCAAAAGAAATCCCCCGTTTTTAAGTAGAGGTAAAATTTTAAATAAAGATTCATAAGTATTATCAAGGTGTTCAATAACATCTCGGAGAATTATCAAATCAAATTTATTTTGCCATTCGTCGGGGATTTTGCTGTTCAAAATATCGTGATAGTGGAATTCAATATTAAGATTAGATATTTTTGCAATTGTCTTGCCCATATCTAATCTATTTTGTGCTATGTCGGTGCAGATAGCATCACCGGAACCTGCTTCGACAAAAGCGGCAAGGACTCCCCCTTCGGCAGAACCAATTTCCATAACGAAGTCGCCTTTTTTAAAAATATTATTTGAGATAGAGTAAGGCACAATAGATTCAAGAGCTAATTTATATTGATATTCCCAATAATATTTATAATTATCAGGAATTTCTTTTGATTCTGCTATTTTTTTATCAATACTTTGCATATATTTAAATTTTTATGTAATTAAATTTGCAATATAACAGATAAAATAGTATTAATAAAGTGGAAAGTTTTAAAGTAAAATGTTAGAATATGAAATTTGATAGATTTGTAGATATTGTTGCTTGGCAAAAGAGAAAGGAATTAGTAACATTTATAAAAAGAATTATTCAATAGTGTCAAGAATTATTAAAGAAATAATAAATACAAAATTTATTTTTTAGGGATAAAATGACTAAGAGAATTTCAAATAAAGAACTGCTTGAAAAAGCAATCCAAAAATTAGAGCAAAATAGAATATACTTCTCTTATCGAGATATTAAAATACTTCTTGACCTTGAAAAAATATCCATAACGCCCTCTTCACTCAAAAGTTATTTATTTGAACTAAGCAAGAAGAAAGCAATTTATAACGCTGGGAAGGGTTGGTACTCGGCAATAGAGAAACCCTTTGAACTGAATATTAAACCGGTACAAGTTATAATAAGAAAAATTAAAAAAGCTTTTCCCTTGCTGAACTTTTCTGGTTGGAGTACAGAACAATTGAATACTTTTACTCATCATTTGCTTTCAAAATTCATAGTTTTCCTTTATGTAGATTCTGACTATATTAGAAATATAGCCGACTTTTTGGAAAGTAAGAACTTTAATGTTTATACAAATCCCGACAAATCCGAAATAGAAAAGCGATTTACTATTTCAGAAAAAACAGTTGTTATCAGACCTACAATTTCAAAACAACCTCAAAACAATGATAATATTGCTCCGATAGAAAAAATCCTTATTGATTTTTTAATCGAAAACAAAAAACTTAACATCATGGAAGATTCGGAAGCTGAAAATGTTGTTAAAAAGGCTATAAATTCCGGTAGTATAAATATTTCCAAGTTTTATTCTTATGCAAAACGACGTAGATTTATATTGCCAATTGCAATCAACCAAGTCCACAATAATATTAATATGGAGATGGTTGATTGATGAAAGAATTATTAAAACCTGTATGTTTTACTTATGATTGGCTGATTAACAAGTCGAGTGAACTATCAGGTGATCCGACTTTAATTGAAAAAACGGTTCACGCATTTTCTCTACTTGGATATCTTGTTCAATTAGAAGATAACTTTATTTTCAAAGGTGGAACCAGTCTTCTTTTACATATCCCAAAGATTAAAAGATTATCTATTGATATCGACATAGTTTTTGGTGGTAATATGGAGAAGTTTGTATCAGCAATAGCAGAGATTTCCGGTAATGCACCTTTTATTCGGTTTGAAGAAGATATACGTAGTCATCAAACTTTACCAAACCGAAAGCATTTTAAATTCTTTTATAACTCAATTCTTTCAAAAAAAGAAGACTATGTTCTACTTGATATTGTCCTTGAAAATCCTTCGTATATTCTTTATGAAACAAAAGCTATAAAAACAGGTTTATTTGAAACCGAAATAGAATTATCGGTAAAAGTTCCAACAGTAGAAGGGTTGCTGGGAGATAAGCTAATTGCTTTTGCTCCGCATACAATAGGAGTTCCTTTTGAAGCAAAAAACGGCAACAGTATGGTTATGCAGGTTGTGAAACAACTTTATGATATAGGAGAGCTTTTCGACATTGCATCGAATTTCCAAAAAATACAAATGGCTTATCAAGCAACTTTTGAGAAAGAGAATGAATATAATGGCAATAAATTTTATAGAGAACAAGTTTTGCTGGATACAATTGACACTTGTTTGTCGTTACTCCGGATTCGATTAAAAGGATTTAAAAAAGATGAAACAGCAAAATTACTTGAAGAGGGTATTTTCAAGATTAGTAGCCACCTTTTAGGTGATAAGTTTAGTACGGATAATAAAGCTAAAATTACTGCCTCAAAAGTTTTTTGTATTGCTAATCTATTATTAAATAATAAAACACTGGATTTTAGAAATGACCGATATAATTCTGGCAATATTGATAGGCTGGCTAATATTGATTTGCCTGCACCATATTCAAGGCTGAACAGATTAAAACCTATTCTTCCGGAAGCATTTTATTATATTTGGCAAGGGATAAAATAATGAATTACATATTTCTCTGTATAATATTTAGGAGTTCCCTATTAATTCGAGCAACTTTAAGAAAAAAGTATAATTAAATATTATTATGTTTATTATAAATAACTT
>CAZVPQ010000119.1:0-6810 GCA_964628675.1 uncultured Hyphomicrobiales bacterium
CTTTTAATTGTATAGCTGAATTATCTTAGTTTATTTAAATAAGTATATTCAGTTGAATTATCAGACAAGTAATTAAATACATATACTATTTCACTACTATTATCTTTAATACTTTGAAATCGGAATTTGCTCTCAATACTGCGTAATAGTAGCCTGGTGATAATCGCATTGCATCGTAATCAATAGTGTATTTGCCTGATTTTTTATACTCATTTACCAATGTTTTAATTGTCTGCCCTAAACTATTGTAAAGTTTTAAATCTAAAAAACTATCGTATTTTGTTTTGAAAGAAATTGTAAGATTTGAGCTTACAGGGTTAGAACTTGTCAGTAAAAGATTTAAATTACTATCATAACTAATCAATCTATCACTTAGATTACAATCACCGTAAATAGTGAATAAACCGCTCGAAGTATCGGGAATAATTTGAATTTCAGAATCAAAGTTTAATGAATCAAATTGAATTTCACTGGAAAGTTCATTACCTAACAAAGCCAAACAATGAAGTCTGAAAAAGACATCGTCTTTAATATTTGCAGGTTTGCCTACATCGGCACTTAGTTTCAAATGTCCGGGTGGTTCTTCTATGAATTTCGTTTCTGACAAATCCGCTTCTGATAATGCATCGCCTTGTTTTATGCTTTTCGGAAATATCAAAGTTGGATTATATCTAATATTTATAGTCATACTGTTGATTTTTGCATCGGCTAAACTTCTTTGATCATTACTTCTTATAATGATGGGTATGTCGAATTCTTTGCCGACCTCAGCTGAAATATTGTCGGGAATAATTATCAATGTTTTTAACTCTCTCGGTTCTCTGCTCTGACCTTTTAAATATATCATCGTATCTTTTTCGCATGGCAATGAGAGATGCATTATTACAGACTTTTGATGTGTTCCTATATCCACCGGTGAATAATTAAAATAAAAATATTTAGTTGAATCAGGTTGAATTATTAACGGGAATTGCTCATTACTTGCACTAAACGAAAAAGGCAATGGAATGGAACTAAATCCTGAAATTGTTATCGGAATTAAACCGCTATTTGTTATTTGCAAACTGTCTATGGAATTAGTATTAATCTCTATTTCACCAAAATCAACTGTATCACTCAATAATGTAATAACAGGATTTGTTCTCAGAGCGTAAACAGGCAAAGTTTTAATAATATTACAGGGCATAAGCAAAAGACTAAGAGTATCAAAATATTCTCCAAGCGGTGCAGAATCAAACCCAATCGTAAAAAGATTTGTTTCATTGAGATACTGACCTTCTTTTAAATTATGACTGAAAAAAGGTGTTTTAAAACCATAAATCTTCTTTATATAAACCGAATCTTGCGTTATTCCTGAAAAATTAATTGAAAGTGTATCATATACCGGATTTGCATTTTGGCATTGAATTAAAGTATCAAAATTAACGGTTTTCTTGCTAAATGCAAACGCAATGCCGTCTTTGGAACCTTTGAGTATAATTGACTTTTTCACTTGGCATAAATCACTTACTAGATTTAAAGTATCCAAATAACTGCCGTTTTTATTAGGAATAAAATAAACATTAATCTGTTTGCTTTCATTTGATTGCAATTTAATTGGCAACTGTTCAATAGAAATCTCCGGATTATTGCTATTTTGGGTAATTGTAATGGGAACATCTCCCCCATTCTGCAATGAAATTGATACTTTTGAGCTATCATCACAACCGATTAATTTGGGGAAATTAATTTCTGTGATTTCATTACTGTCTTTTAAAATTGAGTATGAAACTTCGGAAACAACGCCTTGAAGTTCAGCTTGTAAAATGTCTTTAATTCTACCGCTTTGATATGGAATTTGCAAATTATTATTATAAACACCCCGATTTGAACTATAAAATTTTATTGTCAACTCAACTTTTGAATTTGAATCAAGAGTATAAGGGAAAGTCAAACCTTCATAAGAAAAAGGATAAGAAATTATCGGGTTCAGCAATTCTATCGAATGGTTTTCTTTATTTTCAATGGTAATAGTTATTTTTTTAGCTTCCGTGTCGCAATTCAAAAGAGAATCAAATTTTAAAGTATTAGGTGCTAACTGAACGTCCATCGGTTCTTTGTAAGCAACAAGATAAAGTTTCCTTTCGGAATTTTGGCAAGGAAGTCTAAAAATAATACTATCTAAATATTTCCCCGAATGAGTTGGCTCAAACCTAACCGTATAAACTTTACTTTGCTTTGGCAAAACAATATTAGAGGGTGATTCTGCTGACACACTGAATATACCACCGGGAGGTATGATAATATTCGTAAAAGTCAGTGAATCATAAGAAAAATTGTTTATGTTTAATGATTTGTCCTCGAAAGCAGTATTTTTATCTAAATAATAAAACAAAGTATCTTTTTCCAATGCAAAATCCACATTAAGCAATTTGACGAACACTCTGACGGTAGTATCCGTGCATTCCATACCGTTATTTATTGCAACTGCATAATACAATCCTCCGCTATCAACAATATATGTAGGCGAAGTATGAGAAATTTTTACATTATTTTTGAACCATTCGTAACGGTCCCCCCCATTTGCAACAAAAGTATAGCTTTCACCATCACATAAAATCATCGTTGTATCTTGCCGAATTTCACCTTGATTTGTTGATAAACGAGCTTGTGGGGAAGGCATTTCTTTGATTTCAACTTCGTCGGATTCATTAGTGCAATTTTTTTCATTTTTTATAACAATTCTATATAAACCGCCAGTTTTGGCATAATATATTTTCTTTTTTGCACCGCTTATTGCATTACCGTCAAGATACCATTGATAAGAGTAAGGACCACCATAAGCAAAAGCAGTAAGTTTCAAACTATCACCCGAACAAAATTGGAATATATTATTATCAGTTTGTATTACAGGTTTCGCAGGTTTTGTTTTTCGTATAGATGCTTCTGCATAATTTTGCAAATTATATGTTCTGCCTCGTCCGTAAGACGGTGCAATACGATTACCTAAAACATCATCTTGGGCATATCTGAAAGCATAAACTCTATAAACATAACTCAGACCACATTTCAATTGGAATACATCTCCATAACCGTGAGATAATGAATTAAAGAAATTATCAACCACAATACCACTACCTAAGGAATCACCTTTTTTATAAGTAGTCCCGTTTTTAGGTTCAACAAATTCTGCCATTTGACTTTGCAAAACTCTTACTATCAAATATCCCTGAGTATTATCGGTAGGATTGGAATCGCTTGCAATATCCCAATATAAATCTATTTCATTAGGCAGAACATTGATTCCTAAAGATGGATTATCCCATTTCGGCGCCCTTAAAGTTTGCCAATAATTCAAATTATCATCAACAGAATTTGTTTTTTTATTCGGTGTCCCTTTTGTTTTATAAATACCATTTTTACTTACTGTAACTTTGGAAGAAATATTTCCGCCACTATAATCATTAATATTTTTACCCGGACAAACCGATATACTTTCGCCTATTGGAAGAGTATCTTGTAAATTTAGTTTAGGTGATGACATTCCCGTATAATTTCCCCCAATAACCTTCATAAAACTAAGTGAATGTTCGTGGCTACCCGAAGCATTCAGCAATTCGACAATATCACCCTTTGTATCAATTGACAAAGCTTTATCATCCCATTGCCCATTATAATCGTTTTTACTAAAATATGTTGTGTTTTCCGCACCAAGTTCAATATATCCGTCGTTTTTATCTACGTCAATTTCTTGACTTCCTCTATTACGAATTACTATAATTGTCCCCGCTCTTATATTTCTCCAAAGTAAATTATCGGTAAAAGTAATTCCTCCCTGCCAAATATCAGGATATTCTCCTGTTATACTACAAGACCTAAGAGTATAGCTCGTTAAAGACACCATATCCTGCACTACTAATAATTCAATCCATTCATCATTAGGGCTTATGGCATTATTAAATTCACTAACAACAACTTGTTGAGAATTCAAATTAATAATGCTTAAAAACAGCAACAAAGTCAAAATTTCCAAGTATCTATTTAATTTCATAAATTATCTCATTATGCAATGCAAAATTTAAACAAAAGAAATTAAGAAAAAATCAATTAAATTGTACAAAATTTTTTAACAAATACAAAAATAATTGTTTGAGTTCAATAAAATATTAAATTTTAGGCAAAACTCTTTGAAGCCTTTTTCTCATAAATACTATGCTGTAAAAGCTGTTACGGTAATAATTCTTGTGTATTTCGGAACAAGCCTTTTTGTATCATTATTTGAATATATTTATCCCTTAGGTGAAAATCAACATTTAGTTGAAATATATACACAGGGGCTTTGGCAAATACTTTTCCTTTTTTTACCGACAATTTATTTTGCTAAGAAATCTCCCATTCCAACAAAAACAATTCTCAGAATTAGTCGAACTCCATCTGCAAAAATATTTTTATTGGCAATAGCAGGTGTGTTAGTTTTGCAAATCCTATCTTCATCATATTTGACAATACAAGAATATTTAATACCGAATTCTCTTTTAGATTATTACAAAAGTATGGAAAAAGCAATCGATGAATTATATACTGTTATTCTCGGTGGGAGCGGAACTTTACCTTTGATTAGAGCTATGTTTATCGGGGCAATAATACCCGCAATTTCAGAAGAAACATTATTCAGAGGATTTTTTCAGAAATCTCTCGAAAATGAACTACCAATTATTAAAGCTATTTTATATCCTAGTTTGATTTTTGCATTTATCCATTTCAATCCAATAAGTTTTATTCCTTTATTAGCAATAGGCTTATATTTAGGTTTTATCGCTTATGCAACAGACAACCTTTTGCTCCCAATAACGATACATTTCTTGAACAATGCAATTGCAATTATCATTATGTTTATTCCTGCATTAAACGAAATCGAAGACAAAGCATCGAATATAGACATCATAACGGCGGCAATAACTTTCATAGTAAGTTTAGCTTTGTTTATTGGAATAGTTTTTTTATTTTTAAAATCGAAAATAAAGAATAAGCCTAAAATATAGAAATTGTCATTACGTTTTTCTTATTAAAAATGGAGAAAATAAATGAGTTTACAACTACAGACAATAAGTAAGCTAAATGCTTTACCAAAAGATTTGCTAATTGAAGTTAATGATTTTATTGATTTTTTATTTATCAAACATAAAATATCAAAAGAAAAAAATGATAATTTATTGGCTGAAACAGATATGAGGCAATATCTTGAAAATCTTAACGAATATGAAAATCTCCTTGCACAAGGAAAAATCAAATGGGAATAATTCATCGCGGAAATATAATACTTGTTGATCTTAATCCCGTAATAGGAACAGAACAATCAGGAATACGACCTGCAGTTATCTTACAAAATAATAGAGCTAATAAGGTAAGCCCTCATACAATAATCGCTCCATTAACTTCAAAAATACGCAAAGTCATTTTGCCTTCTCATGTTTTAATAAATTCAGGAATAGCCGGATTAAATATGGATTCTGTTATTCTATGCGAACAAATAAGAGTGATTGATAAAAAAAGAATAATAAAATTGATTGGAAAATTACCATTTAATAAAATATCTGAATTAAATATTGCCTTAAAAACAATATTGGATATCTAAAAGACTTATTATTTAAGCTCTATATTATATTTAGTGGATAATTTTCAATTTATAAAGAATTTGTATTGTTTTAATTATCAATTAATTGCCTTGATAAAATTATATAGAGACCTTGCATGCAAGGTCTCTACTTCTATCGGACAATAATAATTACATAATATTATAAAAAAATCTTTTTATTAATCTTGTTTCTTAGGTATTGACAAAATAAATTTAGAGCCAACACCTTCTTCGCTTTCAACACTAAGATTTCCTTTATGATAAGTCATAAACTCTTTGCAAAGAATAACACCCAAACCGGTGCCTTTTTCTTCAGCTGTACCAAGCTGAGTAAACGACTCATCAATCTTAAATATCTTTTCTTGTACTTCCGGAGACATTCCTAAGCCATTATCCTCAACAAGAATTTGCAAAAAATCATCATTCGGTCTTACATAAACCTTCACAAACCCATTTTCATTCGTAAATTTAATTGAGTTTGACACTAAATTTCTTATAACAGTTGAAATCATATTTCTGTCAAAATATGCATAAGTCTCGGGAGGAACTTCATTAATCAATTTTATATTTTTCTTTTCGGCTTGCAATTTCAATACTTGTAATGTTTCAGAAGCAACCTTAGAAATATCATAATTATCAGGATTGTATTGTATCTTCCCTGTTTGAGCTCTCGACCAATTCAACAAATTATCCAATAATTCGTATAATAAATGAGAAGTAGTTTTCATAGCTCCTAAAATTTCTCTCAATTCTTTAAGGGTTATATCATCAAAGTCATCAGAAAGCATCTTAGTCATTTGTTTGAAAGCACTAATAGGATTAATCAAATCGTGGGCAATTATTGAGAAAAATTTATCTTTACTTGCATTTAAATCTTCCAACCGAGTTTGTGATTCTTCTAATTGCTGATTTAACTCAACAAACTGTTTCGCATTTTCTTCAACCAACTCTTTATTATATTGTAATTCTTATACAAATCTTTCTAATTCTTCTTCCGCCTGCAGTCTTTCGGATATATCATGAAATGCTGTCACACATCCGGTAATGACTCCATTTCTTTTTATTGGCGATGAAACATAGGATACAGGCAAAAAGTCACCATTCCTTTTTCTGAAATAATCTTGAGTAACTCTTAATACCTCGCCTTCCATTAATACTTTTGAAATAGGACATTCATGATCTGTAGAATTTTCTTG
>CAZVPQ010000120.1:0-6802 GCA_964628675.1 uncultured Hyphomicrobiales bacterium
GGAGTTTTATTTTAATTAAATTTGTTTATGCGGAAATAATAAGACTACTTCACCCCAAAGCAGTAATTCACGTTAAAATCATGAATACAGTAGTTGACAAAAAAACAATAGCAAATATTGCCGGATTTTTCATTCTTTACATTTTTATAACAGTGATAGGAATTATTACTATGTCGTATTTAGGGTTAGATATATTAACAGCTGTCGGTTCAGTAGCGGCAACAATTAATAATATAGGTCCGGGTATTGGTAGTGTCGGTCCAACGGAGAATTATGCACATATCCCTTTTGCAGGTAAATGGATTTTATCCTTTCTTATGCTAATCGGACGTCTCGAAGTATTTACTGTAATTATTCTTATTGTTCCGGCATTTTGGAGAAAATAAAAAAAGCCGAAGTTTTATCAACTCCGGCTTTTTATCCTTGTCAATTAACGCAGGATTATTAAGGGAGATGTTTGAATATTTCTACCGTCTGAGATTTTAATAAAGTAAAATCCATTGGGCAAATCTTTTACATTTATATTAATTGTGTTCATTCCTTTGATAGTGCTTTCCGATAATAATTTTACGACAACACCTTGAACATTCAATAATTTAATTTGTGCTTTCAATGTATTACTGTTGAATTTAACCATTGTCTGATTAGATGCAGGAATTGGATAGAGCAACATTTTGTTGAAATTGTTCATATCATCAACACCTGTAATCTCTTCTTGCAATTGAACATTTAACTGTACATTTGCTTTTTCGTCATAGTTGGTTTCAACAGGAATTTCAAATGGTTCAAAGCCTACTTTATCGGCAATAAGCATAAGATTACCTTGAGTAACTTCTTTTAAATCAAATATTCCATCACTGCCACTAAAAGTAAAATCGCTAGTATTACCATCGGTATCTACTACATAGACAAAAGCACCTGCTACCGGCTCCCCCATTTGCGAATGGTCTTTGTCTTTAATTAAGCTACCGCTATTGGCAGATATGAAACCTCCAACTTGAGCAACTCCACCTTCGCTACGTTCTTTATGGAGAATGTCATACATTATATCAATCATCATATCGCCGACTTCAATAATAGTTGCTTCTTTCCATTGTAGGACAGCATAATCATCTAATTTATAATATCCAGGGATATAATATCTGTCTTCCAGAATAGACATAACAACATATTTACCATGTATTAAGTGGTTGAAATGATAAATGCCTTCTCGGTCAGTTTCTACGGTTTGTGAGAATTTTTTATTATGAGAAACATCTTTATCACTAATTAAAATTGCAATTACTTTAGCCGATAATGGACTACCCTCTTTGTTTTTAACAGTTCCTGAAAATCCACCGAGAGCATGAGGGACTAATTTCATAGCAAAATCAATATTTCTTAAATCAGAAGTTAAATTTATTAGATCCGCTTCCGTAGGATTGGTTACATTATTGTAAAAATTATTTTGGTATTGTTTGCTGTTCATTGCAGACATTGCGTGAGCAATATATGTGAAATTATCAGGTAGCTGAATAGAATAATTGCCATCAGCATCTGTTTTAGTAGCAAATTTATTATTTTTATTGGGGTCTAATTGACCATAAGCTTTTTGAACTGGAATAAACTCAACCATAGCCGGAACCGGTTCATTAGTTTCTGCATCAAAAACTCTACCGCTAATATGATAAAGTTTAGGTTGAGGCAATGGCTCGACCTTTGCATTAATTTTGATTTCATCATCACAAGCAATTTCAATTCTCTTTGCATCTGTTATAAATTTTGCATCTTCAAACCATTCAGGGGCAAATGTCTTTCCCAAAATATTCAATGCATAATTGCCTTCGGGTAGATTAATTGCAAATGTACCATTTTTAACTTCACCCATAAACATACGTTTACTTTCGAAATCGTTTCTGTCTAATTTCCAAGCCTGTACAATTCCGTCGGGAACAGGATTACCATCAACATCAAAATTGATTTCCCCAATAATATTAGCACAGAAATGATTAGGGTCGCCACCTTCTCCAACAACTAATGCGAAATGCTGTATATCTGAAACATCTTGATTGCAATCAAGTGTTGCTTTTATTGCAATTTTATATTCTCCGGGTTGTGGATGGTTCCAAATTATTATCCCTTTTTCTAAATGTATTCCGTCCGGAACTTTGCTCGCAAATTCTAAATTAACCGGACAATTGATATTTGTTTCATACCTAACCTTGTATTGGAACGGTTGCCCTGTTTTAATTTTTAAAATTGGTTCAATCATTAATTTTACAAAAGGATCGTCATTATTGCCTGAGCCAACTCGTATGATAAAAGATTGGATAGCCTTTATTTCCACAGTTTCACAATTTGGGAAACTTGCTTTTATTGAAACTTTATATTCGCCTTCTTTTTTAGGAACCCAATAAATCATATTGTCTTTAATTTGCAAACCATCAGGATGGTCAATTAATTCAAAACCGATTTTGCATTTAATATTAGAACTTGCTTTAATTTCGTAAACATATTTTTCGCCAATTTTAGCATAAGGAATTGGTTTTGATTCAAATCTAATATATGGTTGTTCTTCAATAGTCAGGGTTATCACATCTGATTTTTCACTCTCAATCATTTTTTTATTTTCATCAAATTTAGCGGCTTTAGCGAAAAATGTATAAGTCCCTGCGTGAAATTTATTAAAAATATACTCATAAGTTCGTTTGTTATCTTGATGATGTACTTGTCCAATCATCACTAATTTTTCAGTATCGCCATACTGCATATAAAGATTGTAAACATCAGGTATAATACCATCATCATTGCTCTCCCATGTCAATTTTACTGCTTGACCGGCATTTGTTTTAGTGATTTCTGCATTAAAATTTACAGGAGGATTCGGTATTTCTTGTGCTTCAGAACTGAGAATCGCAACAAAGAAAAGTATTATTAGCAAACTAAGTAGTTTGACAACTTTCATAGTATTATCCTTTGATTTATTAATAAACTAAATTAATTTTCAATATCTATTATTTTCAATATCTCTTTTTTATATTAACACATTAAAGCTAAAAAAGTTGCAAAAAAAGTAAAATATTTTATCTGCATCAATAAAAATCAATAAAATTGCTAATAATTAAAATGGAATCTGCCGACTATAAATAAAGAATCCGAGATGCTTTCAACTGTTTCGTTTGTGCCGGGTTTGATTTCTACACGGTTTTCATAAATACTTGAATTAACATATAACCATATAGACTGTTTGGATTTGTCCATACTAAATGATATTTCTGTTTTATTTCTTTCAGAATTAGAAAACAAAGTAGTATCATAACTGACGCTGATACCTCTACTTATAATATATTTTGCATAAGATCCGGTTTGTTCATTACCTTCTAAAACCAGCGATGAACCGGTTATTGGCAAAGAATCAAGCCCTAATGATAAAGAGATAATTTGAAGTCTTTTTTTAGAATAGTTTGATATTTCTCCCCAATTTATTTTGATATGACCCCAAATAGACAAAAAAGATGAAGTATCTATTTCAGCATTTGCTTTATCAATTAAAAATGGTTCCTTCTCTCCGTTTGTTTCAAGTGAATATTCAACTAAATTGAGCTGAACAGGGTCAGGAACTTTAATGACGATTTTTTCTCGAGGAGTATCAATATCCAAAGGCGATGAACAAGAAATCATCATTCCGATAGTAAATAAAACAATATATAAAAATGATTTTTGCATATTACAACTTACTAAAATCTCATAAACATACCGTAAATAAATCCAAATTTTTCTGTTGAATAGAATCTTTTTTCATTTTGATAAACCAAGACACTCGCTTGCAATCCAAAGTTAAAGCCAAAACCGTTATCAGAGATAAATTGGACACCTGACACTGCTTTGCCAAAAGGTCCTAACGATGTTGATGCAAGTGTAAAATGCAAGAATGGTTGAGCATTAGCAATCTCAAAAAGATAATTATCAAATGTATAATTCACACCCATTCCACCCCATAGCAATTTAGGATTTTGTCTATATTTCACGGCGCTATTATTTTCTATATTATAAAAAATCTGCCCAAATGTTTCTTGCCCAACTTCAAGCCCAATATTAAAATTTTTAGAAATTGGAATATAACCTCCAAATGAAATATTCGAAAGTAATGATGACTGGGATTCAATATTGACATTTGGGAAGGACACTGCTGAAATACCATTTAAACATAAAGTCAAAGAATGATTTTGCTTATATGCAGGATAATAATTGTCTTTTATCAGAAATTCTCGTTGATGTGTATTTGCTAAATTAGATATTTCTTCAGTATTTCTGACATTATTAAAATCAAAGAAATTGTTATTATCTAAAGAACTTTTCGTAAAAGAATTTCTGCTGATTTGTGAATTATCAAGAGAAATCGGAAGGGACTTTAAATAATTATTTCCCGATGAAATATTTTCATTATTTGATTTTGATTTTATTCTATTGCTATTGCTTGCAATACTTTGATGACTCTCATTAGTGGATACATCATTAGTAATTGTTTGAATAACTTCGGGAGCAATACTGCTCTGTTCAGTTTTCGCATCAAGATTATTTAATGAATTATAAGCAAACTTCTGACCTGAATTGAATTCATTGTTTGTATTTAAGAAAAATAATGCTGTCAAGATTGAAGCGACAATTGCAGTTACAATTGGGTTCCATAACTTCTTGTACCAAGGATTAGAAATTACATTTTGAGTTGCAGTAGTCCCTACCGAACCAATAGGACTAAACCCCAATTTGGAGAAAACATTTTGGGTTGCACCAGTTGGCAAAGCAAAGGCTTCAGTGTCTTTACGGACAGCTTCTCGAATAGTGATTAATTCACGTAACTCAGTTCTTAAATCTTCATTAGCAAGCAAAGAAGCATAAAGTTGAGTTTCCATAGTGCTATCTAGTTCTCCATCAATCAGAAGATTCAACATCTCCGAAGAATTATTTGCAGTATATTCAGTCATAACATTCACATTTTATATTATTAAACATATTTCAAGTTTTATTATAATCGGCAAAATAAGGTGCCAAAATATTTCTTAATTTTTTCTTGGCTCTATACAATCTAATTCTGACAGTATTGATTTTAGAGCCCGTAACTTCAGATATTTCATTATAAGTCAAGCCATTATATTCTTTGAGAATAAAAACTTCCTTTAATTCATCGGGAAGAATCTCAATACTTGATTTAATTAAATTCAGCATTTCATCGGATTCCAGTCGATTTTCATATTTAATATTCATATAATCATTATAAACAAGACTATATTGATGATCCCTTTTAAAATTAATGCACAGATTTCTTGCAATAACAAGTAAAAAACCATATACACTCGTCGATTCCTCCAGACCTTTTGCACTTTGATAGAATCGCAAAAATGTTTCTTGGAAAATATCTTGAGCTTCTTCTCTATTACCAAGAAATCTACGACAAAAAGCGTAAATCTTGGTTGCGTACCGAGAATATAGCTCGCCAAATGCTTTTTCAGCTACAGGATTTTCTTCCTTTAACAACTGAAAAAGTTCAGAATCTTCCAATTGTACATATTTATGTTCCATCTTATAAGTAATAACACAAAAAAAGCCAAAATGTTACACCTTGCATGAAAATAATTTGAATTTTTTTCAATTTTATTGAAATTTTATTAAAATTATTGATTTTATTGTAGATTATACATTGATATTATGTATTATATAAACCATGCTGATTGTCAAAATGATTTTGTAGTAACATCTTTTGGCAATTCAATGTCAAAAGTATGGAGTTGTCTTTTTAGAATTTGAATATTTTTTTTACCAATCGCATAAAAAAAGACTTCGTCTTTCCAACAAGTAACATTATTATTAATTTTCCATTTTTCAACTTTAATCCAATTGTCAGGCAATTTGAATTTAGTAACAGATTTATAAAGAATAGCTATGCTTGCTTTTTTTTCTTTACTAAGGCTATCTAAGAATGAAGTATTATAACTATTTTTTCTTATTGCTTTTGTAATGTCAATGTTTGCAAGTCCATTTACATCAATTATTTTTATTTTGTTATAATAGCATACTGCACCTATATCATTTAGTACAATTGTTTTATTTTGGTAATATTTATGTATAAATTTTGCCATTTGTACTTGCTGTTCATAAATATTTTTCGGAGCAAGAGAAGATTTATAAAAAGATAATCCTGTTCTTGCTAAAAATGGAGATATAATAATAATTAATAATGCTATTGAAATTTTCTTGTGATTGTAAATTATTTTTGAACTTACTTGAGCAAGGTCAACAATAAACATAAAAAATGAAATAATAACTAATGCAATTAAATACGACTCATATCTATAAAACCAACCTATTCTTGCAAAAGTCAATTGCATAATTATAGCAATTAAAGTGATAATAATAAATATAAAATTTTTATTTGAAAGATTTCTTTTCCTTTTGTCAATAGAGAAAATCAAAACGATAAGTAATATTAATGAGAAAAGTATATGCGGATATTTCAAAGCTCTTTCGAACCAAACAATACTTAATTTTAGCAATGAGATTATATTAAGCTCAGGGCTATGTCCTTTGAGTAATAATGTATTCGGTAGGAAATAGCTCCCTTTGTGTAAAGATATTAAACCGAAAATGACAATAGGAATCAATGGCAATATTGTAATAATCAGAATATCTTTAAATCTTTTTTTGATTAAAAGAATTATTCCGATAGCAAACAATAAAAACAATGTTTCATATCTTAATGATAATGATATTGAAGCAGTAGCAACTATAAATATATATTCTTTTAAAGAAATTTTAGTTTTTTGAA
>CAZVPQ010000121.1:0-6799 GCA_964628675.1 uncultured Hyphomicrobiales bacterium
GTCTTGAATCGGAAAACTCTCTGAGAAATCTTATTGATAAATTAATAAATATGAACTTAGAGAAAATTTTACTAATTGGCAAAAAAATAATTAAATATGTTTATTCCAACAACTAAAATAGAACTAAAAAAAATCGGCTGGCAGGATTTGGATATAATACTCGTTTCCGGAGATGTTTATATTGATAGTCCTTATGACGGTTCGGCTATAATTGGCAAAGTATTGATAGATAAGGGATATAAAGTTGGAATCATATCACAACCCGATGTAAATTCAGCGATTGATATTACTCGATTAGGTAAACCGAAATTATTTTGGGGTGTTAGTGCGGGTTGTGTTGATTCTATGGTTGCCAATTATACTGCATTGAAAAAGAAAAAAAGAAGTGATGATTTAACACCCGGGGGAATAAATAACAAACGACCTGATAGAGCGGTAATAGTTTATACAAATTTGATTAAGCAATATTTCAAAAACAATCCACCTATTTTAATTGGTGGTATTGAAGCAAGTTTGCGTCGAATAGCACATTATGATTATTGGAGTGATAAATTAAGGAAGTCGATTCTTTTTGATGCAAAAGCGGATTTCTTGATTTATGGAATGGCTGAAAAAACAATTATTGAATTTGCCGACGCTTTGAAAAACAAGAATGATGTTAAAAACATTAGAGGTTTATGCTATATATCAAAAGACAAAAAAGAAGATTATATTGATTTGCCATCATTTAACGATGTTGTTAGTGATAAATATAAATTTATTGATATGTTTCATACTTTTTATCAAAACAATGACCCTCTGAATGCACAAGGTTTACAACAATTGCATGATACAAGGTATTTAATTCAAAATCCTCCGAATTATTATTTGAATGCAGAAGAGTTGGATAAAATTTATAATTTGGATTTCGAAAGAGATGTTCATCCTTATTACAAAAAAGACGGCAAAGTTAAAGCATTGGAAACAATTCAATTTTCTATTAATTTGCATCGAGGTTGTTTCGGTGAGTGCAATTTCTGTGCAATTGCGGTTCATCAAGGTAGAACTATCAGAAGCAGAGACAAAGAATCAATATTTAAAGAAGTGGAATCATTCAAAAAACATAAGAGTTTCAAAGGTATTATCTCGGATTTTGGAGGACCTACGGCTAATATGTATAATATGTCATGCAAAAAGCAATTAAAGAGCGGTAGTTGTAAAGACAAAAGATGTTCTTATCCCCGGATTTGCAATGCGATGAATATTAATCATTCGGAATTGCAAAAATTAATGAAAGAAGTTAGACAAATAGACGGTATAAAAAAAGTCTTTATCGGTTCGGGATTAAGATATGATTTAGTCTTGGAAGATAAAAAATCAGGCGAGAGATATTTAAAAGATTTGGTAAAATATCACGTTTCCGGTCAATTAAAAGTCGCTCCCGAGCATATTAGCGATAAGGTTTTACAAAAGATGGCAAAAGCTTCAAGGAGTGATTTATTGGATTTTCGAGAAAATTTTATCAAATATTCCAAAGAAGCGGGCAAAAATCAGTTTTTGACATATTATTTTATAGCCGCTCATCCTGCCTGCGAAATGCAGGATATGTATGAATTGAAGAAATTTGTTGATAAAGAATTAAAATTACATCCTGAACAAGTGCAAGTTTTCACACCTACACCTTCGACTTATTCCACATTAATGTATTATACGGGAATAGACCCATTTTCAAAGAAAAAAATATTTATTGAAAAAAATCAAAAAGAAAAAGAAAAACAAAAATATATGATTGTGAAAAAAAATGTAAAAAAGAAAAGATAAATTTTTTTTTTAAATCCTTTTTTTCCAATTTGGATTTTTTAAAAAGTGGAATTTCAAATATATATGGAATATAAAAATGGCAACTGTAAAAAAAACATCCAAAACTCAAAATGTAAATACTAAAAAAATGAATTTTAAAGAATTAAATGTTAATCAATTGAAGTGGAATTGCCCAAAATCTTCTTTAAGATTTAAATCCTCAAATGATTTAAAACCTCTCGACAAAATTGTTGGACAACCCCGAGCAATAGAATCTATCAGATTAGGTGCAGAATTATTCTCCAAAGGATATAATATTTTTGTTACAGGTTTGTCAGGTACAGGTAGATTGTCAACAGTAAAGAAAGTTTTGGAAGATGTTACAACAATAAATCCAACTACTTTTGATTTTTGTTATGTCAATAATTTTTCAAACCCAGATGAACCTCGATTGATTAAATTACCTAAGGGAAAAGGTAAGAGTTTTGCAAAGTCAATGTCCGAGACAATCTCGTTTTTAAGGGAAAGATTGCCAAAGCTTTTTGAGGAAGATGCAATCAAAAAAGCGAGACAGAAAATTATTGAGAATTATCAAATAAAAGAAAAATCAATAATTGATAAATTTGACAAAAAAATTAACCCGCTGGGTTTTGTAAGAGGGCAAACTGAATCAGAAGATGGAGTGGTGCAACCCGAAGTGTTTCCTGTTATTGATGGTAAACCAATTCAAATTGAAAATCTCAGTGACACAGCTCAAAAGAAAAAAATGTCTGTAAAAAAAATAAATAGTATTCGCGAAAAGTGGCAAAAATTACATAATGAAGTGTTTGAGTTAGGGCGTGTTGGCTTACGATTAATGCAAGAATTTAAAAATCTTATTTATGAAAACGATAAAAAAGCCGCTTCAATTATTATTAATTCAGTTTTCAAAGAACTTAGTGAAATTTATAAAAATGATAGAGTCGATTTATATTTAGAAGAGGTCAAAAGTTATATAAGTGATAATCTCAAGGTTTTTGTAAATAATGGCAATCCTCTTGCTCCTGCTTCAATGAGTGATGCAAATAGTAATCCCGAAGATAAATTTTCTATGTTCAAGGTAAACGTTATTTTGGATAATTCACAGACCAAATCACCTCCGGTTGTTGTAGAGACAACTCCAAATTATACGAATCTTTTTGGGACAATTGAACGTTCATTTGATAATAGAGGGTTTTGGAAAACAGATTATACTAAGATAAAAGCAGGCTCTTTATTAAGAGCAGATCAAGGCTATTTGATTGTTAATGCATTGGATTTGTTTACTGAAGCCGGCGTATGGCCTGCTCTAAAAAGAATCTTACTTTATGATAAACTCGAAATACAGGCTTATGAAGCTATTTTCCAATTATCTCAATTGCATTTAAAACCCGAACCTATTGATGTTCAATTGAAAGTTATTATTATCGGAGGGCAAACTTTGTATCAATGGCTTTATGAAAATGAAAAAGGATTCAAAAAGATTTTCAAAGTTAATGCTCAATTTGATTATGAAACTGCAAGAAGCGACGAGATGATAAAATATATTGCAAGGTTTATAAGCAAAATAACACAAGAAGAAAACTTCCCGCCTTGTACTGCTGACGGTGCCGCGGCAATTGTCGAATGGGCTGTAAAAAAAGCCGGTTCCCAAAAAAGGATCACTTTGAAGTTCTCGGATATAGCTGATGTTATTCGCGAAGCGGCATTTTACGATAGGAATAATAAAAAGAAATCAAAAACTTCAATCACTCGCCTTGATGTTGAAAAAGCTCTCGAATGCAGAAAACATAGAAATAATTTATTAGATGACAAAATCAAATATCAGATTTTGGAAAATAATATTCTTATCGACACGGAAGGAGAGAGAATAGGGCAGATAAACGGATTGACAATATTGAATACAGGGTTAATTCAATTTGGTAAACCTGCTCGAATAACTGCTACTATTAGTGCCGGAAGTTCGGGAATAATTAATATTGAACGTGAAGTTGAAATGAGTGGAGCAATTCATAATAAAGCTGTTTTAATTCTTTCGGGATTTTTAAGAGAAAGATTTGCTAAGGAGAAGTCATTGGCTCTAACTGCTTCCATTGCTTTTGAGCAGAATTATGGAGGTATAGATGGTGATAGCGCTACTGCGGCGGAAATATATATTTTGCTTTCTGCTATTGCGGAAGTACCTATTAAGCAGTATTTGGCTATTACCGGTTCTGTTAATCAAAAGGGAGATATTCAACCGATTGGAGGTATAAATGATAAAATTCAAGGATTTTATGAAATTTGTAAGGAAAGAGGTTTGCGAGGACATCATGGCATAGTAATGCCAATTCAAAATGTCCCTGATTTAATGTTATCCAATGAGATTATTAAATCAGTTAAAGAAAAGAAATTTCATATTTACCCGATTTCAAAAATCGAAGAAGGTGTGGAAATTATGATGGGCATTAAAGCCGGAAAATTACGCTCTGACGGCACATATCCCGAAGGTACTTTATTTAGAAAAGTTACTGATAAATTAGAATATTTAAGAGAAAAAGCAGAAGAAAAACCTAAAAAGAAGAAGAAAAAAATTGAACAAAAAACTATCAAAAAAACTAATAAAAGTTTAGAAGAAATATTGGAATATGAAAGGATTTATAATGAAGCATAAGATTAAAATAGCTCCTTCATTGTTATCTGCTAATTTTACTAATCTTGGAGAAGATATAAAAAAATGCGAAAAGGGTGAAGCCGATTTATTGCACGTTGATGTTATGGACGGGCATTTTGTTCCAAATATTACAATTGGTCCATTAATAGTGAAAGCAATTCGATCAATTTCTGATATTCCTATAGCTTGCCATTTAATGATTACAGACCCCGATAGATATATTGAAGATTTTGCCGAAGCCGGTGCTAATTATATTTCTGTTCACGTTGAAGGATTGTTCCATCTACATCGTACATTGCAACACATCAAGAGTTTAGGTCTGAAAGCCGGAACTGCACTCAATCCTGCTACTCCTTTGGATTTTGCTTTTGATGCCGCTGAGTATTCGGATTTTATTTTGCTTATGTCCGTCAATCCCGGATTTGGTGGACAACAATTTATTCCTTCATTTTTAAGACGTGCCGAATCATTAAAGAATTTTCTCGTTAAACGTAGTTTGAAAGACGTTGAAATTGAGGTTGACGGTGGAGTAAAAATTGATAATGTTGAACAAATTGTTAAAGCAGGAGCCAACATGCTCGTTTCAGGTTCTGGATTATTTGAAGGTGATTTTATCGCTAATATTAAGAAACTTAGAGAAAAAGCAGAAAATGCTTATTGAATTTAAAACTTAAATAAAATTGCAATATGATGAGCAATTTTATTGATAGCTATATTATCATTGGACACGGTATAATCAATATTTATATCAAATGGTAATTGAATATCATAATCTTTGAATGGTGGTCTGATAGAAAACCCTGTACCCCAAACAGTCATTGGGAAAAATTCAAACCTATTATTATTATCACCAGCAATGGATAAGCCTCCTCTGAATGCTATATATTCGTGAGGCACAACTTCAATTCCGAGAACTAAATTGGGTGCATTTTCATATTGTGTCAGTACTGCATCTAAAGAAAGTAAAACATAGCGAGTTGCAGGAATAGTTACCGATTCCATTTCACCGTTTACAGTAGAGCGAGAGACATAAGATTCTTCATTTAATCCGAATTCCATAGCAACACCGGTACGAATAGTAAAGGGGAGAAGATTTACTTCATTAGATTTTGTATTCCAAAACATCATCCCCGAAACATTGGAAAGACTCAAGCCAAATGAAAACATATCCAGTACATTAATTTTTGTACCAATATCAACTCCGAATCCGTCGGCTCTCGTACCGCTACCTTGCAAAGTACTGCCGAGATATTTCAAACCAAGCCCTATGCTTGCAAAACCTATTCTATAAGCGGCGGCGGCATTTATTGAATATTGCCAGTCCGTTAATTCTCCTATGGGATTACCTCTTCTGTCTCTACCCATAAAAGCACCGCTTGTAAAATTATTTATACCGAAACCAAAACCGAAATTATCTAATCCTTCAAATGCTTGAGACCAAGCGAGAGTTGATTGAGTTCGGTTGAATTCTAATAATGATTGGCATGTGCTAATAATCGGCGTAGGTTCAATAAATCCAAGACCGGCAGGATTATAAAATATTGACATAGGCTCATTAGCTATAGCCGAATAGGCTCCACCCATTGAGATAGCTCTAGCTCCTACATTTCGCAACAAGTAAGATTCCGCATAACCACCACCGGCAGTTTGTGCATTCAATCCGATAAAACTGAAAAGAAATATTAGTAAGATTAATAAATTGTTAAATTTTATTTTCTTAATATGTTGTAAATTAACAAAAACATAAGAAGCAAAATTGCTTTTTTGCTTTTTACATTTACTTATTTTTTCGAACATTTTTACCTCGATACAATAAACTTCTTAAGAAGCCTAAAATTCTCTCCTTGAATAATGCAAAGGTAAACGCCTTCGGATAAAGCACTGGTTTTTAAGTAATAAGGTATTTCAGAATCTTTATGAGGATAACCGTTAAAAACATCTAAAACCTTTTTAGCCAACAAATTATAAACAGTTATTATAATTTTTCTATCAGTTTCTTTTATCTCTAATTTTAATTCAAAAACCCCATTTCTTTCAATTAAACTTTTTACCTTATTGTTCCCTGTGCTATCGTTCTCCGTAGCTTTATGCTTTGCTTTGGAGAGATTACCTTTAGTTCGATTTTGTGCAAATTTTGTGCCATCATACGTTTCAATAGAGGTATTGTTTGTCTCAACAAAAATTGGGAGTGCTATTTTATTAGTTGCGAGAAAAAGATATTTATCATTAATCTTGCTAATTAAACTTAAAGAATTGAATAGTATTAAGATAATAACAAATAATGAGAAAAGCCAATAAGTTCTATTGGAATTATTTATTAAAATATTTTTTAATTTTCTATTTTTTCTC
>CAZVPQ010000122.1:0-6744 GCA_964628675.1 uncultured Hyphomicrobiales bacterium
ATTTTTCTTTACCGAATTCACCGGGAACATAAAATGCTTTTTCTTGCATTCCATCTGGAAAATAACTTTCTTTAACAAAATGCTCATCAAAAGAATGAGGATATTTGTAATCTTTGCCGTAACCTTCTTTTTTCATTAATTTTGTTGGAGCATTTCTCAGATGAAGAGGTACAGAGGTCGAAGCTCCCGATTGAATATCGGTTTCAGCTTTTTTAATAGCAAAATATGATGAATTGGATTTGGGACAGGAAGCAAGATAAGTAACACCTTGAGCCAAATTTATTCTGCACTCGGGCATGCCGATTAAATTAACAGCTTGGAAAACTGAAATTGCCAATGTTAGAGCATAAGTATCGGCATTGCCAATGTCTTCACTTGCAAAAATCACCATTCTGCGAGCAATAAATTTAGGGTCTTCGCCGGCATCAAGCATTTTGGCTAACCAAAATATCGCGGCGTCAGGGTCGGAACCACGCATTGATTTAATAAATGCGGAAATAGTATCGTAATGAGATTCGCCCTTTTTATCATATTGTGCAGTCTTTTGTTGCAAAGCTTTTTCAAGTATTTTGCGATTTATTATAAATTTCTTGTTTTTATTCTTATTAAATTTCAAAGCAAGGTCAATTGCATTCAAAGCTGTTCGGGCGTCACCGGCAGAAATAGCCAAAAGGAAATCCCAATCTTGAATTTCAATATCAAGTTGCGAAAGAATTACATCTTTTCTAAAAGCATTTTCAATAACTTGTTTTATATCGTCATCGCTCAAAGATTTTAATTTGTAAACCTGACAACGACTAATTAATGCGGCGTTTACTTCAAAAGATGGATTCTCTGTTGTAGCTCCGATTAAAGTAATAATACCTTTTTCGACTGCATGCAAAAATGCATCCTGCTGACTTTTATTAAAACGGTGAATTTCATCAATAAATAGCAATGTTTTTTTACCGCTTCTTTTTATTGCATCGGCTTGTGCAATAATTTGTCTAACTTCTTTTACTCCGGATTCAACTGCGGAAATACGAATGAAATGATAATCGGATTTTTCTGCAATTAAATAAGCAAATGTTGTTTTGCCGACTCCGGGAGGTCCCCAAAAAATCATAGAAGGGAAATCGCCGCTTTCAAAAAAATTACGTAAAGGACCGTCTTCCCCGATAAGATGTTTCTGTCCTGCAATTTCATCAATCGAATGAGGTCGAATCCTATCGGCAAGTGGTGAATCCCTGTCAATATCTTCGGATTTGTTATTTGAGAATAAATCTTGCATATAAATTAGATAAAAAAAACCGCTTTAATAAGCGGTTTATATTGAGTTCTTAAACAATTATTTAATATTATAATCAACAACAATAGATTCTTGATTCATTTTCATATTTTGTCCACCAGCTTCCATGCTCATTTTATTTAGGCTTTGAACTTGCCCGATACCTTCGGCAAAATAAAGATTGCCTTCAGCTTTAAGCGATATGGGGAAAGTCATACCTTGCGAAGTAATATTACCATTCATATTCATAGATACATCAAATCCTGTAGTTGAATAATTTTGCCCTTTGACTTCAACTGTTTTGCCTTCGCCTTTTTTAATAGTCGCAGTAATGGAACCTGTAAATAAACTGCCATCTTCCATATTCGCATTAGTAAAATTAGAATCTAATACAGTCCAAGGTTTGTTTGCGGCAAAATCTTCCATAAGCAACCAAGTTTCATCACCCGGGAAAGGAGTTGCAGTTGTAAACTCATAGACTTTTGAACCTTCCATATAATAGTATGAAGTATCAATAGGGTCGTCTGTATCAATATCATAAGTAATAAAAACAGTCGCAGTCTTGCCGCCTTTTAATTCAGTACCAACAACAGCAATAGAGTCTTTTGATGTCAATTCTTTTCTATTCATATTGTCATCTAAAGAATAACGTTCGGTTATCCACCAAGAACCGGTAGTCATAGGGAAATAATGGGAATAATCTACGGGAATTTGAGGTGAATTGCTTGTTTCCGAACAAGAAATTAACAGTAAAGCGGGAAAAATAATAGAAACTGTAATAAATTTTAAATATTTCATAAAAATCCTTAAATATTATTGAACAATTAAATATTTTTGTAAATCGCTTACATATTCCAAGTCTTCATAAACAGTTTTTACTAAGCCTACATTTTTGCCGTACCAGTAATAAATTGTATATAAATCATTGTGATATGCTTCCGAATTACTATCCTTTGTTTTTATAGTGCCGTCAAAAGAATAAACTACTTTGTATTTTATGCAATCAATATTTTGTCCTGCAACGCTGAGAGTTTCAGTACCGTCTTTAAATGATTCTAATTTTTCCGTACCTGTAAATAGAGTGTCTTCGGCAATTTCTTCATCAATGGCATTATAACTTGCAATGCTTATCAAATCAGCATTAAAATCAATAAATTCATACCAAGCCAATTTGCTTGAATTTATTCCGGGCAATAAATAATACATTTTGGTTTTTTCAATATAATAATATGTAGTATCGGAATATGTAAAATCTTCAGAATTATGAAATGTAACAAACATTTGGCATTCTTTATCATATTTGGTTACATTGGCGACTATAACTGTAGAGTCATAAGAATAAGTATTGTTTTCTTTATCAACTAATGATTTGTAAGACCACCAAGTGCCTACATTAACAGGGAAATATGTAGCATCCGTAGGATTAGGATTGTTAGAATCAACAGGATTGCTTGAATTGTTGCAAGAACTAATTAAAATAACAGTTAATAATAAACTAATTGAAGATAATATTTTCATAATTATATACCAAATATTAATAATGAACATTAAACTACAAAATTATAATAATTAGGTCTTTATTGCAAATATAAATAAATTGATTGTATGGAATTAACGATATGAAAATATTAATTTAAGTTGTGATTTATATTTATTTCATTTCAATCAGTTCTTCTTTCATTTTTCTTTTATTCAAAAGTTCGGTTAATAAGAGAGCAATAGGAATTAATTCGAGCCATTCTATATCTAATTTAAATCTAATGTTGGCAACGGAAGTTAAACCATAAACCACAGTGAAATATAATAGAATAAAAATTATTATCGACAGAAGATTTTTGTGTTTTCTCCACAATACTAAGATACTTATGATCAATAGAAAATTAAAAACTACAACAGGTATTTTTCTAATAATTAAAAATGCAAAATCATTTCTCGCAATGTATCTCGGCGGAATAGACCAGTAGTCAAGCATTTGATAAAAAGTTTTTTCTATGTAAAGCAAAGGCTTTTTCGATATTGTTTTTTCAATAATCTCTTTAAAATAACTTTCCATTTGAACATCATTTTTGCCGATTTTATATAGAGAATCTATTTTATTTTGGTCGGTTTTTTCTAATACATCAAATTTTTTATCTACTAAATTTGGGGGCAAATAACCGATATAAAAGTTCATCCAAAATGGACTTTTCGTAGGTATTATTTTATTGAAAGTGTTATAGTTTCTTATTGTCCACGGAGTTAAAACTATGCCGATTAATAATATAGATAGTAAGGCTTTTTTCCATTTCTTTTTAATAGCAAAAAATATTATGATTGCAATAACTACAGGTGTTATTATCGGCTGAGTTAAAATAATTATACCTGAAAATAATCCGTTTAGTAAAAGTATTTTAATATCAGCTGAATAATAAATTCTAATTGATAATATTAAGAAAATCATGAATAATGGAATAAAAATATTTGTAACTTCTATTACATTTGGATAATAAAAATAAGAGGGATGTATCAAATATAGCCATGCGGCTATATATCCGGCTTTCTCCAATTTTAACGAATCGCAAAGTTTAATCATCAAAAATGGTATAAATGAAGCTAAAATATATTGGAATATCACAATTGCTATTTTCGAAAATGTCCCGAAAACGAAAACAAATAGCGATAAAATCAAGGGATAAACAGGTGTTTTAATTGCAGTCGGTCCGATTTGCGGAACCAATGAATAACCATTGCCATTAACAATATTTTGAGCAATAGTAAAATCTTCTACTGCATTTATATTGTTGTGAAAGAAAATAAGAAATAATATTCTCAATATAAAAACAATAAGAACTGCTATTAAAAGATTCTTTTGCGAATAAAGTAAGACTGTCAATTTTTCAATAAAATTCATAATCTTATTTTCTTAATACGGCAAATTTACCAACACCCGAACCACCAGCTGTTGCCGAAGAGCCGACAATTAAATAAATACCGTTTGCAACAAAATTTCCATTTTCGTCTTTGCCGTCCCAAACTGTTTTCCTGCCTATAGCCGACATAGATTTGACCAGAACACCGTCTGTAGTTAATATTCTTACATCATTAAACTGTTTTAGCCCATCAATAAACATATATTCGTCTTTATCGGGATTAAAAGGTTGTGGGTAACATTTTATATCATATTCGGCAAGAGGAGCAACAGATAAAGTTTTAACAGCCGAAAGACCTTTTTTAGTTCCTAAATATATTATGCCTGTTTCGGGATTAGAAGTGATTGAATAAACATCATCATCAACCAATGGACTGTTTTCGGAATTAATAATTTTTTTATTCAACAGCTCGGAACCGTCCGAATTTAGAACCCAAACACCTTTGGTTGTAGCTATCCATTTATTATTCAATGCATCAACATAAATATCATTGATATATTGACTTCTTAACTGTGGTATTTCTCTGACATAGATTTTATTATTACTTAAAATCGGAGAAGTATCATAAATATAATTCAAACCGGAACTGGTACCAATCCATAAAACACCGTTTCGGTCAACGGCTAATGATGTTTGTTCGTTGTCATAAAGTGATGAGTTCGATTTGGTTATTATACCTGCGATATCATCGCTTTCGTCATCTATTGTACCATTTTCATTGAAATAAAACAATCCTTTTGAAAATTTGTAAGAGCCTAACCATTTAGTTCCCCAATGGTCAATTGCAAGCTCAAGATATTGCCTGTCTGCAAAAAACAAATTATTGTTGAATTGATGAAAATTATTGTCTTTGTCTAATGCTAACAGTAAAGGTCCGGGTACTTCCTGACCATAATTTATAATCCATTTCAAACCGTTTTTGTCTTCTAATGCTTCGCCTGTAATTATATAATTTTTATTGGAACCAATTGCAGAAATAAGTGGCGAATTAGAAGTATCATATTTTGTTATTGTAAATCCACCGTTAGCATCTTCAAGCATAATCATTCCGCTACCCCATGTGCTAACAAATACTTTGCCATCATCGAAAGCTTTTATTTTCATACATTCATTATCAACTGGCGAAAACTTTTGTGGGGTAAAATTGAGCCATTTACCTTTTTTATCAAGCATTGCGAACCCTTTGCCGTTATTAGTTTCTTTAGACCGAGTTGCAACCCATAATCTTCCTTTGTTATCAACATCTAAATTCATAAAATTATTAGTCAAAGGAGTATTTGGAATTATATGAAAATTGTCATTGCCGATAATTTTACTCATTCCATAAGCAGAATAAAGAATATATATATTATCTTTTTGAGAATCATATAGCAAAGTATTTATATTTTGCCAATAATATTTCGTATTGATAACTTGATTTTTCAAATCAAATATTTGCAAACTTGTTGCATAAAGTATTTTGCCATTTTGATTTATCATTGAGACTATTTTAGCATTATCTTTTGATGTAGCAATAGTTTTAATGCTGTCATCTTCAAATTTGCATATAGTAGAGTTTGTTGCTAAATATAATGTGCTATCGCTAACTAACAGTAAATTAGTCGCATTCTCGGGCAAACCGCTATCAGTTGTATAAGTTTTCCAAGAAGCGGGGTTTGAAATTGTTGAATTCAACTTTGCTCGAGCCAGCCCTGCATCAGTAGCCGCCCAAATATAATTATCGAATATGAGAATTTTATTAACTTTTGTATTAGTCGGAAAATCTCCAAAACGAACAACTGTTTCCAAAAACACATTGTCTTTTTGACTGAATTTTGCTAATCCAAAGCCACCGGAAATATAAGCAAATTCATTATTAAATATTATATCGTCAATTTCAGGATTTGGGAATTGTGCGGAAACAATATCTGTAATATATTTCCAATCTAAATTCTCTGTATTATCAGAGACTATATATAGATAGCCGTCTTTTGAGCCAATATAAAACTTGTTTTTATTCTTATTGAAAGCAATGGTAGTAATATCTTGACTGATTAACCCTTCCGTATTTCTTATTTCGATAAATTTATTATCAATAGGATTATAAATAAATACCCCACCTGAAGTACCAGCCCATATTCTGCCTTGCGAATCAAAATCGGCATTCCGAACATTTGCCATTGATGTATAAGTTTGCCAATCGAACAAATTAAGCTTAGCATTTGAAATAGTTAAGACTGATATAAAAATAAGAAAACAAGAGAAAGGTTTGAAGGCTTTTGTTACAAACATTTTCATTCCTCAAATAATAAAAAGTCAAAATTAGTTAATAGGTAACTAATTTACATAAAATCCTAAAATTTTCAACAATAATTTAAGAAAAAGAAGAATAATCTTTCATTTTATTTTAAAACTCTATATTTTTTCTTTTAATGTCATTGATTGTTTGCAATATTCTATCGCAAAAATGATAATTCTTCATATTCCTTAATAACATTAAGGAATTGAGGTTGTTTGGAATAGGGAATAGGATAAATCCTAAATTCTTGATATTTTGAGTGGAATTAAAAATTATTCTTATATTTTTTT
>CAZVPQ010000123.1:0-6736 GCA_964628675.1 uncultured Hyphomicrobiales bacterium
TATATGAAATAAATGTTTGAAATTAATAAAATATCAAATTTATTTTTACTGATTGTAATTACTATAATTATCAATCCATTAATTATTTTATCTAACAATAATAATATCAATGATATTCAATTGGATTCTACAAAAATCAATTCAGAATTAAGTACTTCATCTAGTTTTACCGAAACTTCAGGCTCATATACATTTAAACCAAAAAATTCAAGTGGTATTGATTCCGTAATAGTTTTCCGTGCGAAAGACACAATAAGATTTAACGCAATTAAGAAAACTATGTATATGAGAGGAGAATCAAAATTGGATTATAAGGCTCAGCATTTAAATTCCGAGATAATTCGAATTGATTTTAATAAATCAGAACTAAGCTCGCAAGGAGTTCAGGACAGCAATCAAAAATATATAGGTTTCCCACAATTTACAGATAATGGTGAAACATTTGTTGGGAAAAATATATTATACAATTTCAAGACACAAGAAGGTCTAATTAGTACCGGCGAAACAGAAGTTGGAGATGGATATTACTCCGGTTCTAAAATCAAACGCGTATCACAATCAGAATTATTTGTTCAAAATGGAAGATATACTACTTGCAATGCACCTCATCCACATTACTATTTTGGTTCACCTGAAATGAAAGTTATTGCAAATGACAGAGTGTTTATTGACCCCATATATTTTTACGTAGAAGATATGCCTTTGTTTGTAATCCCATTTGGATTATTTTTCCCGAGCAAAAGTGGCAGACAATCAGGTTTAATCATACCTTCATTTTTCTTTTCAAAGAATAGAGGTGTTGTATTTCAAAACTTAGGTTTATATTTAGCTCTTAGTGATTATTATGATACACGTTTTAATATTGATTATTATTCCAAAGGCGGATATAACCTAAAAAATAATACTCGCTGGAAAATCAGAGATAAACTTGATGGACATTTAGATGTAGAATATGGAAAAACAAGATTAGATCCTGATAGTAAATTTCAAACTAATTACAAATTCGCTTTAAGTCATAATCAAAATTTAACTCCTCAATCAAAAATTGTCGCTAATATCAGTTTTATGTCGCAAGATTATAATAGGAACACAAATTATACCAGTTTACAAAGTAGGTTAAAACAGAATATAACTTCAAACGCATCATATTCAAAATCCTATGATAATGGATCATCAATATCATTAGCTTTCAATAGAGACCAAAACATAATAACAAATGAAGTAAGACAAACATTTCCAAAGTTATCTTTTTCATTGCCGCAATTAAAACCTTTAAAATCATTAATTCCTGCCGGCACTTGGCTCCCTGATTGGCTTAGAGATATATCTCTTTCATATTCAGGCTCAGGAAATTATTATACTGAAAAAATCTTACAAGAGGATTCATCTTTTACAAAAAATAGAAGATCGTCGATTTCACATAGTCCGAGAATATCCATATCTCCAAAATTCGGATACTTTAACGTAAATCCTTATATATCATTTAATGCTAATAATTATTTTAGAAGACTGAGTAAAACTTATAATCAAACCGATTCAACCGTTAGTGATAGTTTTAAAAAAGGATTTTTTACCGAATACAATTACAGTATGGGTATAGATTTTTCCACGAGATTATACGGAATGATAAAACCCAAAATATTTGGAATAAATGCCGTTAGGCATACTTTCCAACCATCTGTCGGATATGCTTATACACCTGACTTATCATCACCCGACAAAGGTTTTTATGATTCGTATTACGATGAAGTTAACAAAACCGAAGTCCAATATTCAAGATTTCAAGCCGACGGAGGTGGTATAGCTTCAAGAAATAAATCGCAATCAATAAGATTTAACGTCCTCAATAATTTTGAAGCAAAAATATTCCAAGGAGATACTTTAGATGATAAAAACTTGGAATTTTTTCGTTGGAATTTTTCCGGCAATTATAATTTAGTTGCAGATTCATTAAAGATGAGTAATATTGCAATGTCTTTTAAAATTCCGGCAGTTCAAAATTTGAATTTTACTGCAAATGCAAACTTTAGTGTTTACGATGAAGCAAAATCTTGGAACGAGACCGACAAAGCTTATACCGGGAATTATCGTAAAATCAACAAACTTCTGATTGAAAATGGAAAAGGTTTAATGAGACTAACTAATTTTAATTTGAATTTTTCAACTACACTTGCCTCCGGTAATTCGCCGGCAAATACTTCTCAAAACCAAGGAGAAAAACAGTCTAGCGAGCAAGAACCCGCTCTTGGCGAAAGATTTAAAAATAAAATTGAATATAAAAAAGAAAAATTTGATTTATACGGCGATCAAACTCCGGGATATAATCCATTATCAATTCCTTGGAGTATTAATTTAAGTTTGAGTTTTCAATATAATGAACCGTTAATTCATCAAATATCAAGAAGAATTAATTTGAGTAGCAGATTTTCATTCCAACTAACTGAATCTTGGAGTATCACCGGAAATGCCCATTATGATTTTATCAATAAACAATTAATTTCACCAAGCTTCGAATTAAATAAAGATTTGCACTGTTGGCAATTGTCTTTCCAATGGTGGCCCACCGGATATAATGCAGGATTTTATCTTCGCTTATCAATAAAAGCACCTCAATTGAAAGATTTAAAAATTGAGAAACGAAGCAATCCTTTATTTAGATAATATAAAAAAAATTATTATATTGGCTTTATTGAATTTACAAAATATTAAATAATTCCGATTATTTTTATGGTAGCAAAGAAAATAATTCTTGTAATCGAAGACGAAGAAATGGTAAGAGACGGATTAGTTGACTTATTAACTAATGACAAATATACTGTTTATAGTGCTAAAAATGGTGAAATTGGACTAAAATTAGCAAATAAATATCTGCCCGATTTAATTTTATGTGATATTATGATGCCAGGAATTAATGGATACCAAGTTTTAGAATCCTTGCAAAAAAATGAAAAATTTGCTACTACTCCTTTTATTTTCCTTACAGCCAAATCCGAAAGGGAGGACATACGAGAAGGGATGGGTTTTGGAGCTGATGATTTCATTACTAAGCCATTCAAATCTTTAGATTTAATTAAAACAATCGATGCTCGGTTTGCAAAGGAACAAATCAGAAAGGATAAAACAGAATCTAAATTAAATGAACTGAGATTATCTATTTCAACAATATTACCACACGAATTTAGAACTCCTCTTAATGGGATTTTGGGTTCAAGTCAACTTTTGTTGGAGTATAACGATACTATGAACAAGGAAGAGTTAATTACATTATACGAAAATATTAACACATCTGCCAAACGCTTAAATAAATTAATAATTAATTATCTATTTTATACCGAACTTGAGCTTTTAACTAGGGATAATTACAGGTTGCATCATTTACAAAATGATACCTTTTTATTAGAAACTCAAAAAATAATTGCAGATATATTTCAAACTTATGCAAAAAATTATCACAGGGAAAATGATTTAAAACTTAATTTAATAAATACTCAAATTAAAATTCACGAAGACCATTTCCTGAAAATTTGTGAAGAATTAGCCGATAATGCTTTTAAGTTTTCAAAATCCGGTCAATTGGTATCCGTCCAATCCAAAATAGATTCTAATTATTATAAAATTATCATTAAAGACAATGGAATAGGTATTGCAAGAGACCGACTATCTGATATAGGAGCGTATATGCAGTTTAACAGAAATATTCACGAACAGCAAGGTTCAGGTTTGGGTTTAATTATAGCATTAAAGTTATTAAAAATTTATGGTGGTAAATATAAAATCGACAGCAAAGTTGATGAATACACTGAATTAACTTTAACTTTCCCAATTGTTCAAAACGACAAAAATTAAAATAAATTTCCTATTCCTAAGATATTTTTGTCGTCTAAAATAGATTTGATTCCCTTCATTTTTTCAATTATCTCTTCGCCATACATTAATTTAAAATAAGCCTTTTTAGATTTGCCAATCCCATGTTCTGCTGAAATAGTACCTCCAAATTCAAGAGCTTTAACAACCAAATCATCGTAGATTTTTAATGCCTTATGAATTTCAATTTCATCTTTAGGTAATAAATTAACGTGAAAATGAGAATTCCCTATATGACCCCAAATAAATGTCTGTATTTTATCTTGATTTACTCTTTTTAGAATATATTGATAATACTCAACAACATATTTATCGAGAACTGCCGTATCTGTACCAAATTTAGATAAATTATTTTTAGTTAACAATTCAAAAACTTCAAGTGGTAATTCGTGTCGAAAATCCTTTAAACGTTGATGTTCTTTGTTGTTAATAGCTATCCATGTCATATCCGAATAAACTGTATATTTTTTTATAATATTATACCATTTATCTAATATAATATCTTCATAATCCTTTTTGTATTCCTGTTCAAACCAAATTGCACCGGCAACATTATCAGGTATCTGCGGATATTTTTTTCTAAGTAATCCTAATGAATTAGAATCAAAATATTCAATAAGTCTTGCGGAAACATTTTGCATTCTTGAATAATGAATTTTGTTGTTTTCTATACTAAAATCTCTAACTTGATTAACAAAACGAAAAAGATTATTCAGATTTTCAAAAAAAACTAATCCTCCAATAACATTTTCAGGCATATCAATTAAATCAATTTCAATTTCAGTAACAATAGCAAGCGTCCCCTCACTGCCTATGAATAAATCTATTAAATCCATATCTTTTTTTAAAAAATACCCCGATGCATTTTTTACACAGGGCATTCCCAAATCAAAAACAGGTATTTTGTATTCATTGTCCAAAGTTTCTATAAGTAATTTAGAATCCTTAGCTCTAATCTTCCCTCTTTTAATCTCTAATTCTTTCCCATTAGCTAATAATAATTTCAATCTTCTGACAAATTTTCGTGTAGCTCCATATTTAAAAGTCATAGCACCGGAAGCATTTGTAGCAATATTACCACCTATTGAACTATGGTTTTCGGTTGGGTGTGGCGGATAAAACAAATTCATATATGTTAATTCATCTTCCAAATCAGCTATAATAACTCCCGGTTGCAATATTGCTATTTTATTCTCTTTGTCAATCTTTATGATTTTATCAAACTTCTCCATTGAAATAATTACACCGTTAAGAGGAATACTCGACCCCGTTAGACTTGTCCTCGCAGAAGAAATTGTGATTTTTTTCGACTTATCATAGCAATCCTTAACTAATTCTCTTAATTCTTGGAATGATTCAGGAATAAAAACTTTATCAGCTTTGCCCTCAAAATTTGAAGCATCCTTCAAATAAGGCATTATCAAATCCGGTTCATTTTTAATTATCATAACAAATAAATCATAATTGGAACATTTATTATTTCTTTTTTATATTCTTATTAAAACCTTTTAATTTTAAATTAAAGCTTTTATCAGGTTTTCTTTTTGTATTTAATTTTATATATCCCCCATTTTTCCATACTTGAACGAGGTTTTTATAATTGGGATTCAATGGATCTCCCGATAGACCACCCGGAATCGACAATAACATCAAGGAATCGGAAACATCAATTATCATTCTGTATGATGACCCAATTGAACCATAATCTATAGCATCATAAGGCACATCAATTAAATTTATTGATGTCCTGTCTCCACTTAGTTTCATTGATTTTATGTTGACAACAGATTTCAGAAAATCGTTATTGCTAAATTCATGGGATAGATTTATTTTATTAATCTTACCGAATTCCCATTTGTTTATATTTTTTGTTTTAAATTTATTCTCAAGATATTTAACAGTTTCTTTAAAAGAAGTAACAACAATGTAAGTTTTACTTTCAATAACTTTTGTGTTAATATTATCAAAGAAATTAAAGTTTGTTTGATTAAATAGATTGAGAAGTTTTCTCAAAATAAAAGGTCGCATTTTAGAATATTTTTTGAATAGAATCGGACCTAAATCATCAGAGAAAATATTTTTTGCGAGTAAATTAATAAAAGATTTGAATATTGTAGGTGCTGTTTTACCGGCAGACATTAAATAATCCCATTTTTCTAATTGCTTAAAAGCTTTTTGCTCCTCTAAACTCATATTTTTCATATTCAATAATAAAATAGGAGATATTTTATGTAAAATATCTTTAGCATAAATCGAATAATTATCTAATTGCATTCTTTGAGCATCTAAATAATTATATTGGTAATCTTCATAAGATTTATATTGTCCTATTAATTGCTCTATTCTTTTTTCACGCGAATCGGGTTCCCAATAATTAGATATGTATGGGATTAATAATTCATTCAGTTTATTATTGGACGCAGAAACAAATTTTTTCTTAGGATTAAATAAGACACCCAAAATATTCCCTTTTTCTATACCCTGATCATCATAATCAGGAAGCCAGCCCGGATTTGGCAAATACGGATTAGTATTTTTACTCCTTTTTAAAGTTCTACCACAAGATATCAATCCAATATTGCCACTTTTATCAGTAAATGAAAAATTCATAGATGGAACAGAATATGTTTTTAGAGCATTTTTGAATTCTCTCCAATTTTTACTTTTACTAATATTAAATAACGATGATATTTCATCTGATTTTTCACTGCCAACCCAGTTATAGCTAATTAAATATTTTTTACTAAAATCATTTTTAATTTTATTCTTTTGATTTTTGATTTTCAACTTTTGATTTGAATTCGAATAATAATCAAGCAATATAGGAGACCTTTAGGAAATAATTTTATAATAATAATAATTCTCTTTATTT
>CAZVPQ010000124.1:0-6684 GCA_964628675.1 uncultured Hyphomicrobiales bacterium
TTTACTGACTATAACTAATTTCCCAATTATTTCTTTATTCGCCAATAATGATAATATATCAAAAAAAGAACAGAAAATTAGTGATTTATTTAATAAATCTTCTGTTTCATTTTCACATTCACCTGAAAGGGCAATTTCAATTTCCCGTCAAATATTAGAAATATCTCAATCTGATAGTAATTTATTATGGGCATCTGCTTATGCAAATAGAACTATTGGATTAGCCCATTATAATTTGTCAAATTACGATAGTTCAATTTATTATTTTCGATTATCAAATCAATTTTTTATTAATTCAAAAGATACATTTAATACTGCTATGATATTTAATGATTTAGGGATAACCTATTTGAAGACAGGAGATAATAATAAATCTATGGAGATGTTTAAGCAAGCATATTTATTTTATTTAAATAGAAAGGATTCGGCAAACATTGCTAAGACATTAATCAATATGTCAATTTCTGCCAAAAATCTAAAAGAATTTGAAATTTCATTGAATTATCAGATTAAAGTATTAAATCATTACAATAAATATTTGGATAGTTTCGAATTAGCCTCTTCATACAATAATATGGCAAATCTAAATAAAGTTGTTGGTAATTCTAAGCAAGCTCTACAATATTACAATAAGGCTTTAACTGTATATAAAAATAAACAAATGGCATATTTTATTGCAAAAATTGATAATAATATCGGTATAGTTTATAAACTTGATAAGAAGTATAAAAAGGCATTGGATTATTTTGAAGAATCATTAAAATTGAAAAGAGAATTGAATGATAGGTTCGGTGTTTCAATTACATTAAATAATATTGCAGAAGTTTATGAGCTTCAAAAGCATTATAATGATGCCTTAATTTTATACAAACAATCTTTGAAGCTAAAAAAAGCAATTGGGAATAAAGAAGGAATAATAAACTCTTTGGTTAATCTCGGGCGTGTATATTTCAAAGCAAAAGATTATAAAAATGCTAAAAAGAATTTTTTGCAAGCTGTTAAGTTGGGCGGAAAATCTTATTTATCTTTATCTGATGCATATTTATACTTGTCTAAAATAAGTAAGGAAGAAGGTAAAATTCTAAAATCATTGGATTATTTGGAAGATTATGCAGAAATTCAAGATTCGGTTGTCAATCCCGCAAGAACTAAAAGAATAAATAATATTATCAATAATTTTGAGTTATCAAAAAAAGATTCGACTATACAAGAATTAATTAAATTTGAAAAAAGTACTCAAATTAGAATTAGTCGCTCAAATTCTTATCTTTATGCATTGGCTTTAATACTAATTTTAATAGCCGGAATGGGATATATAATTTTCAGTAGGCTTAGAATTGTTAGTAAAATGCAAAATGATGCAGAACGGAAAAATGAAGTATTAGAAAAAAATAATTTAGAATTGGAAAGGCTCAATAAAGAACTTCAAGATACTAAGGAAAAATTAAATTCTGAAATTAATGAAAGAATGATAGCAGAAGTAGAAATTGAAAACAATAAAGAAAAATTAAAGGAATTATATAAAAAGGAAACAGAAATTAATGATATAAAGACTCGTTTGATTTCTAATATTACTAGCGAATACAAAAACCCTCTAACATCAATTGCATTAAAGACAGAAATTTTAATAAAAGCATTTAACACAAAAAACAAAGAAGATTTCAATGGAGGGATTGAACAAATAAGAATTGGAACCGACAAAATGATGAAATTATTAGAAGACGCTTTGATATTAAATAGAAAGGATGCCGGTCCCAACAAGGTTAATTATGAAAGACTTGATTTAATTGCGTTTTGTAATAATATAGTTTCATCAACTTCCAAATTGCATTCAGATGACCATATTATATCGGTAGTTTCTAATTTGGATAATGAATTCATTGTTAATTTCGATAAAAAATTACTTGATAACATATTAGCAAATCTTATAGATAATGCTTATAAATATTCTCCAACAAAATCAAAGATAACTGTTGAAATACTTGATAATGGAAATGATTTTACTATTAATATTAAAGATGAAGGCATTGGTATCCCTGAAGAAGACAAGGAATGGTTATTTGAAGCATTCCATAGATGCAGAAATGTTGGTTCAATACGTGGTAATGGATTAGGTCTTTCTGTTGTTAAAACGAATGTTGAGTTGCTCTTAGGTAAAGTTTCTTTTGAAAGCGATGAAAACAAAGGGTCCGTATTTAGTTTTACATTGCCTAAAGTAATTATGTAATTTTTTTTTGCTCTGAATATCCAATTAATAATATAATTAGTCAATTCAAGACTAATAGCTTTTATCCGATAATATATTTTAAGTTATATAATGAAGATTAATTATTGAGAATTATGGCTAAAACTAATATTTTATTGACTACAGGTACTAATGAACTCGAAATAATTGAGTTTATTATTGATTATATTGACGGCTTCCAAAAAATACAGCATCAATCATTTGCAATAAATGTTGCAAAAATTCGAGAAATCATTAGGATTCCCAAATTAACAAAAATGCCACAGATGCATAAATGTATTCAAGGAATGTTTAACATAAGAGGCAATGTAATTCCTGCAATAGATTTAAGCCTATTTTTATATAATAGAAAATCCGATTTATCCAATTACAAAACTATTATTGCTGAGTTCAATAATATTCAATGCGGATTAATTGTTAAAGATGTTAATAGAATTCATAGAATATCTTGGTCAGATATTCTTTCTCCCGATACTTTGCAAGAATTCAATCCAACAAATACAACAATTACCGGGATTATTAAATTGGAAGATAGAAATATTCTAATGTTAGATGTTGAAAAAATCATATCTGATATTGACCCTTCGATGGCTATGGAAAATGTAGATGTTGGGCAAACACTTGATTGGAAACCCAAGGTAATTACAGTGGAAGATTCAGTGGTTATAAGGAATATGATGACGTCGAAATTGAAATCCGCAGGTTTTGAAATTGAAGCTTTTAATGATGGTCAAGCCGCTTGGGAAAGATTGGAAGAAATTTCAAAAGAAATTGCAAATGGTGGCGATATATCACAACTATTAAATGTTGTGATTACTGATATTGAAATGCCTAAAATGGATGGCTATACTTTAACAAAACATATCAAATCAGATCCAAATTTATCAAAAACTCCTGTAATACTTTTTTCTTCATTAATTAATGATGAAATAATACATAAAGGTGAATCGGTTGGAGCGGATTTCCAATTGACAAAACCTCAATTAGGAGAATTAATTTCAGTAATAAATTCCTTATTGGATAAGAAGTAAATTAGTATTTGATTCTGGTTCTCCATCAATTCAGAACTCAAAATTCAGAATTCCATCAATTTCTCTCATAGCGCCGTCGTCTAATTCCCAATCCCAAACACCAACGATATCTTCTAATTGTTCAGGACGTCTGATACCCCACAAAGCAATATCCACTCCTTTATCCAAAATCCAGCGAACAGCTAAATCAATTACTCTTTTATTATAATTCTTACGAGCGAAATCATCTAATTTCTGTACTGCATCCAAATACATATCGAAATATTTTTCACTAAATTTCTTATCGGATTTACGAATATCATCACCTTGGAATACTCTGTCTTTTGTCATTTTGCCAGAGAGCAGACCCCTGCAAATAGAACCATAAGCCAATACATTAATTTTATTGTTCTTGCAATAAGGCAAAATATCATTTTCGATTTCCCTTTCAAATAAATTATAGGGAGGTTGCATTGTATCTAATACTGCCGTTTTCTGAAAATCTTTCATCTGCGAAACAGAATAATTGCTCACACCGATTGCCCTTATTTTCCCCTGCTCTTTTAATTGCAAAAGCGTCTCGGCTGTTTCCTCTGCCGATGTATTGTCGTCGTGCCAATGCACTTGATAAATATCTATGTAATCTGTTTGCAATCTTTTCAAAGAATCATCAATTTCTTTTAAAATCCTTTTCCTGCTTGAATTTCTAAACACTTTTCCATTGTTCCATTCTAAACCGAGCTTAGTAGCAATAACAATTTTATCTCTATTGCCAAATTCTTTGATAGCATTACCACATATTTTTTCTGATAAGCCAAAACCATATACAGGAGCCGTATCAATAATATTAATCCCCTTTTCTAAACCCGAAATTATTGCCGCAAAAGCTTTATCTTTATCAGTACCACCCCAAAGCCAACCACCGATAGCCCAAGTACCAATAGCAACTCTTGAAACATCAATATCAATATTATTTATTTGAGTATATTCCATAACAAAACCTCTTCTTAATAGCAACTTAAATTATTTAAAATAACTTCATTTTAAGGCATCAATGAATGCTTATTATCTTTGCAATACTTATTAAACATTTGCAATGCCGCAGTATTGCCCATAGACATTGCTTTTTGCCAATCACCGCAAGCCGCAGAATAATCTCTTAGTTTATATTCATTAATTCCTCTATTCACATAAGCCGACGCAAAATTATGATTTAAAGTTATCGCATAAGTATAGTCCGAATTTGCACCTTGCAAATTATTTAAAGAAGATTTTGCATTTGCTCTGTCAAAATAATAGTCATAATTATTCGGGCTGAGTTTAATAGCTTGTGTAAAATCATTTATTGCATCATTGTAGTGACCTATTTTGTTTTTTGCATTTGCTCGATAAAAATAAATTTCATCGTCTTTGGGTGAAAGTTCAATTGCTTTGTTATAATCGGAAATTGCACCTCTATAATTTTTCAAATATTCTCTTGCCAAACCGCGATTCAAATATCCATCGGGAATTTTAGGGTCTAATTCAATCGCTTTGCTCAAGTCATCAACTGATTTTTTGTATTCATCTGTTAATCCGTAAAGGGAACCACGATTATTATATGCTTGGGGATAATTGGGGTTTATTCTTATAGCTTGAGTATAATCTGTAATTGCAACATCTAAATTTCCTGCTTTTTTCCATACATTTCCTCGCAAAAAATATGCAGTTGAAGATTTTGGATTGGATTTTATTGCCTCACTTAAAAATTTCAAGGGTGCAGAGAAAATTTTGACGTGATTAAATGACAATAAGGAAAAAATAATAATTAGAATTACAACTATCAGTCTTTGCATTTTCTCTCTTATGTTTTTGAAATATGGTGAAATCAATGAAATAATTATGATAAATATTCCAATCATCGGCAGAAAATCCCTATGGTCTAAGTAATGATAAAACTCTGCAGAATGTGGATAATCCCTGCTATAAAACATTCCCGGTAATATTAAAAGCAAAAACCAAATTAATCCGAACAATATTAGTTTTGTATTTTTATTTTTCTGAATGATGAATAGAGCAATGATAATAAGTATTACTATAACTCCTATTAAAGTATTTAAAGTGTTAAAAACAGGCAAGGGCATAATATTAATTGGAATAATAAATTTGCCAATAACCTCCGGTATTGTTCTTAGGTTTTCCAAAAATGGTGTCAATCCGAAGATCTGCCCGTTTGGTAATTCCTGTATAGATAAAGACCGCAGAAAATACCATATTAAAATTAATCCCGACCAAGAAATAACTAATATTTTCAGATTTAATATTTTCTCTTTCTTTATCACAATAAAATAAGTTAGAAATACAAGTGGAAATAATACGGCAGTTTCTTTGGAAAGAAATCCCATAAAAAGGAACAATAAATGCAAAATTAAATCATAAATATTTTTGCTTTTTTCATACTTGATTAACGATATAAATGATAACAGACAGAAAATAACAATTAATAAATCGCCTCTTGCCGGAAGCCATGCTACATCAATGGAAAACAAAGGATGAACTGCGAAAATCACAGAGCCTATAAAAGCAATTTCCTTACTGAAATTAATTTTAACAAGAAATGAATAAATTAAACTGTTTGCGATTAAAAATAGTATCAAATTTGTTAAGTGATAAGTCCAATACGAGCCTGAGCCGATAATAGTATCAAACATAAAAGTTAATGTTTGCAAAGGTCGATAAAAACCAAAAACATCTTTTGTAAGAAAAGAATTGTTAAAAAATACAGACCATATATTTGACAAATCCTTCAGATGTTTCAAATTATTGAAAATAAGAAAATCATCGTCAAAACCTGTATAGCTAAACCCAATAACTTGTAAATAAATCGCCGCGCCAATAATAAAAATAAACAAATAAGGATGTTTCAATAGATTATTTAAAAAATTAGATTGCTTAGATTGAATCTGTTTAGTTTCAATTTTCTTTATTTTAGTCTTAGACATAGATTACCCGAAAATTTAATAAAATTATTGCTTCTTCTTAACAGGGGTTTTCTTCTTCTCAATAAATTTAACTTTAATAAAAGTAGGCGAACTTTTAGAGTTAGAGATAATTGTAAAAATCACAGTATCAATGCCATCTTCTAATCCGTCTTTATTTATTTCTAAAATTAACGTTCCAACAGCCATTGGATAAACTACATTATTCATAATTTTAACACTGGAACAATAACAAGAACCGCTTGCCTTAATAATATGCAAAGGGGCATCTCCGTAATTTAGCACTTTTACTTCTCTTGTTACAAATCTTGATGTATCATTTTCAATAAATATTTTGTCAGGTTTAATCTTAATAATAGGATAATGAGTAGAGTCGGTTTTTTCAGCAGGAGAGCTATTAAAAAACTGTGCGTTTGCTGAATTAAAGCCCACAAATAAACAAAGAATAATA
>CAZVPQ010000125.1:0-6682 GCA_964628675.1 uncultured Hyphomicrobiales bacterium
TATTTTTCTTTACAATATATAAATAAACATAAAATTGTAAAAAAGAACACAACCCTTAATTACAATGACACAAAAATAGCAAAAAGGTCTCAAAAAACATAAAAATATATTTAAAAAATAAATTTTCAAACAACAAAATAAAAATTGATTTATTTTATTTTTAGCTTTTCCTTTATATAACGAATATTTTCATTTGCATCTCTATAACCCCACCAAATACTTGTTGCTTTATAAAAAAATGACAAAGCAGTATTATATTTTTTTTGTAATGCTAATACAAAACCGATTTTATTATAATTCTCGGCTAATCCTTTATCATTATTGAGCATTCTATTGAATAACACTTTATCATATAACTTTACAATAAAATCACTAAGACTTTCATTATTATTTTTCATTAGAGCTATCTCATAATATGTTTTCATCTGTAATCTTTTTAATAATGAAGCATTATAATAAACATAAGCAGAATCAAGCTCTTTCATTGACAAAAAGAAATTCCCTGCCTTCATTAATTTTGTAATTATATTTGATGTGGAATTAATGGATTTTCTGAAATAGGATTTTGCTATTAATGTATCTTTATATTCCAAATAAATATCTTTAAGATTAGAATAAATATTTGAAGAATCATCAGGGCACATATTTAATGCTTTATTAAATTCAATTATCGCCCTTTTGTATTTTCCCATCCTTTTGTACGAAACAGCTAAATTAATTTGAGCTTCAGCAAAATCAGGTATTAAATCCAACGCCTTTTCATACTTATGAATTGCTTGCGTTTCCAAATGACGACTTGATAATTCTATGCCATCGCTGACAATAGACAAAACTTCTTGTTTCTTATTACTTTCTGTTAAATCAACCAACCATTTTGGATTATTCAATGAAACAATAGCAAAAATAAATATAACAAACCATAATGAAATGATAAGATAAAATACTATTTTATGTTGTTTTCGATAATCCATATTTAATTTATTCATTGTGAACTACAAACAAAACATTATAACCTTGTGATTTCAATCTATTAAATTCCGAGCAAGCATCATTAGTCTTCAACCTGACAATCTGCATTGCTTTATTATTAATCGGATTATAAATAAAGTAAGAGTTCTCCACAAACTGAGAACCTGAAAACCCTTGACCACCTTCCCCATTCGAACCTGTCGCAATTAATAAAATATCAGCTTTTTGCTTGAAGAAAGTATAAAAATCTCCACCTTTAAAAAAAGTTTTTTTATCTACAAATCTAAAGAATCCATTTGGATAAATCATAAAATCAAAATAAGGTAAAGCAAATCCCTTATAAACTATTATACCTGACGAACTGTATTCTGTTCCCCTATCATAATTTTTAAAAACCGAATAGCCTTGAAATATTATCGCTAATACAAAAACATAAAGTATAATTCTTTTTGCTATTTTATACTGCGATAAATGAATGATAACAAAAAATGAGACAAATAGAAATACAATTATTGTTAATGCTTTAAGCAATAATGATATATCCGTTAAAACCGAACTTATTGATAAAAATATCAATCCGAAAATAACCTCCAATACAATTATTGAAAATGGTTTTTTAAAATAATCTATTATTTTTTTTTGTCTAAAATTCCAAGATTTTATAATATCGCCTTGCCGAATAACAAAATAAATAAATATAACTCCTATTAACATTCCCCATACATCTTTGGCAATATCCGATATATCAAATACTCTGTTTGAAATAAATAATTGAATTGTTTCATCAATTGATGATATTATCAAAGCTTTGAAAAATATAAATAAAATTATTATATTATCAGAAATATCAAGTGGTTTTAAAGTGATATATACTAAATACGATAAAATACCATAAGCAAGATAATGCCAGTTGTTTTGTAAATCATAAAAATGATAATTCAAATAATAATCCGATATATATTGACTGACAATAATCATCAATAATATGATTGCCAATGCTTTAATTCTAAATAAATTAAATTCTTTCCTGAAAACAATAAATAGAGATAATAAAAATATAATTAAAACAATAACAACAACAGGAATATTAATTCCGAAATGTATTGTAAAATTTGAAATTTCTCTTATTGTTTGCTGTAAGTAATTTTGAATCATTAAAAATGGTGTGGCAATCAATAACAAATCATATAGAATAAGATTTGCTATAGAAATTTTATTTTTAATAATTATTTGTTTTTTCATGATAAATTATCTTGAAATAAAACCTGATATATTAATTGAATGAAAAAAATTTCAAACTTATAACTAATAACATATATGAACCTTCATCTGTTCAAAATCACAACTATAAATTTATATTTGTAAAATACGTTTTTTTACACAAATAATCAAAATAAGTTAGAAATTATTTAATCAGAAAAAAGGTATATAACAAAAATGATAATAGTGTGCGGAAGGGGGGACTTGAACCCCCACGCCCGTCGAGGCACTACCCCCTCAAGATAGCGTGTCTACCGATTTCACCACTTCCGCAATAAAAAGGAATACAAAAATACAATTTTTTACTATTTGTCAAAAAGAATAATTCAAATTGTAATTATTTTATACTTAAGAATAACTGAAACTCTTGGATATACACAGTTGATAAAGTCTTGAAAAATAGTTTTATTTTTGTAATTTATTCTTTTGGCAACATAAAAATAAAAGAAGCGCCTTTGCCCAATACGCTATCGCACCAAACATCTCCATTTAGCATTTGAGCATATTTTTTAACAATTGATAATCCTAAACCTGTTGATATTTCATTATTAGTAGGTTTTGCTGATAATTTTGCAAATTTAGTAAAGAGTTTTTTCTTGTCATCTTCACTAATGCCCGGACCTTGGTCTTTTACTTCAATGCAAATATTATCTTTATTACAGTCGTGCACACTAATCAAGATTTGTTTACCCTTGGGTGAAAATTTAATAGCATTAGAAATAAGATTATCTAAAATTTGCCTTACTTTGTCAACATCAGAATGAACTATTGTTTCAGTTTCTTTATCTTTAAAAATTATCTTGATATTTTTTTCATCACATTGAACACTAAAAGTAAACATTACCCTATTTATTAAACCATTAATATTAAATTTATCCAATTCAAGTTTTATTTTACCTTCTTCAATTTTATTAATGTCCAAAAGGTCATAAATGATTCTCAAAGATTGCTCGGCAGATAATTTTATTTCGCCTGAAAAATCTTTTATTTCATTAATTGATAATGATTGAGCTTCATTTAAAATAATATCGGCAAAACCTTTAATACTAAACAAAGGATTTTTAAGATCATGAGCGGCAATGCCTATAAATTCATTTTTTTCTTCATTCAATTTTCTCAACTTTTTATTTTGCTCTAAAATTATATCTTTTGCGAATTTCAACTCTAAATGATTCTCAACCCGAGCTAATAATTCACTTTGATTAAATGGTTTTGTAATGTAATCAACGCTACCTAATTTAAACCCTTTGACTAAGTCTTCGGGTTCGGATTTAACAGTCAATAAAATAATGGGTATATTTTTTGTTTTATTATTTGCTTTTAAAATTTCACAAACCTTAAGTCCACCCATTCCGGGCATCATAATATCTAATAGTATTAAATCAGGTAATTTTGAATTTGCTAATTCAATGGCTCTTTCTCCATTAATAGCATGGTAAATTACATAACCTTTTTTTTGCAAAACACTATTTAATACTTGTAAGTTGATTGAATTATCATCAACTAACAAAATCTTAGCTTTTGTAATATCGCTATTATTCATAAGTTTCTAACAAATATAAAAATCACTCAATATAATCTTATAAAATAATAAAATCTATGGAAATAATCTATTAATTTCCCATTTATCGTTTTGCTTTGTATATAACAATCTATCGTGAAGTCTGCTTTTCCTACCTTGCCAAAATTCATATCTTTCGGGAATTACTATATAGCCACCCCAAAATGGTGGCAATGGTACTTCGTTAGGATACTTTGCCATTAGCTTTGATACTTTTTTAATTAAAGTAAATCTGCTCGACAAAACTGAACTTTGTTTTGAAGCCCAAGCACCGACTTTGCTCATATAAGCTCTCGTTTCAAAATATTCAGCAGACTCTTCTTTAGTGATTTTTTCTACAATGCCTGATATTCTTACTTGTCTTTCCAGTTTATCCCAATAAAAAAGCAAAGAAGCATAAGGATTTTCCTCCAAATCTTTTCCTTTCTGGCTTTCATAGTTTGTAAAAAAAACAAAGCCCGATTCATCATACTTCTTTAATAAAACCATTCTGGAAGAAGGCCGCCCGTTCTTGTCAGCAGTTGACAAAGCCATAGCATTAGCATCTAATAATTTGGCATTAATTGCTTCGTTAAACCATATTTCAAATTGTAACAATGGGTTTGGGTTAGCAGTTTTTATATCAAATTTACCCTGCCCAAATTCTCTTCTTAACGAATTCAATGTATCGAATATTCCCATAATTATTCTGACTATATTATAATAGTATAATTCTATTTAATTATTGTTATTTCCCCACGAATTTTTATTTCTTTCCCGAGCAACTGATAATAATAAACTCCTGTCGTTAAAAATGAAGCATCGTAATTTATAAAATAATCTCCTGTGAATAATTGTCCATCGAATATATTTGATATTTCTCGTCCCAAAGAATTATAGATTTTCAATGTATAATTTCCTGTGTTCTTAATATTTATGTGAATAGTCGAATTATCATTCATAGGATTAGGATATACATCAACAAAAGTTATATTGGAATTGTTGTCATTTACAGCACTTGCATCACCAACAGTAAATCTACCATTCCTTGACCAATCGCTTTTACCACCGGGTCCGGAAGCTCGCACATGCCAAAAATATTGAGTTTCTAATTCTAATTTCCCTTGTAAGACTTTGTATTTTGTATTTGTAATACCAGTTTCATCAACAGCAATTTCCCAATCATTATATAGATTGCTTGTTGATAATTGTACATCATAAGATGTAGCACCCGGAACCTCTGCCCATTTCAATTCTAATGTTGCACTTAAATTGGTAGCTCCTTGAGATGGATAAATAAGGTTTGGTTTTGCTGGTGCTGCCGACGCAGTTGTAAAATTCCATTTATCAGACCATTTACTTGGTCCACTAACATTAGATACGGAACGGACTCTCCAGAAATATTCTGTTTGAGTTGATAGTATATCTGATTCTACAGTGTAATTTGTACTGGTGATTTTTTTCTTATCAACGATAATATTATTGAATAGGTCATTATCGGCTATTTGTAAATCATAACTATCAGCTTTGTCAGCTTTATTCCAACTTAATTCAGGTGTTAATGATATATCAGTAGCATTATTCACAGGACCAGCTAAACTTGGTGGATCAGGAGCAGTTGTAGTAGTAAAACTCCAACTATCTGACCAATCGCCTTGCCCAGCATCATTTACACCTGCAACTCTCCAAAAATATTTTTGTTGCGGATCTAAAACACCTGATAATGAATAAGAATTAGTATTAATATTTTCTTTCGTATAAAACAAATCTTTGGTAAAATCAGTAGAAGTGGATATTTGAAGAATGTATGTATTCGCTCCTTGAGCCGCTCCCCATTGCAAAGTTACATTAGGATTAACATCTTTTGCATTATTAGCCGGAAGGGATAATATTGCAATTCCGGGTTTTGAAATAAAAGGATCTCTGAATGCAAATTGATAACTAAAATCTTTTTTCTGACCGTTTACCAAAACATCTTTAACCCTAACTTTGTAAACTTTTTGTTCTTGCAAACCTGTTACTTGCCAAATAAGGCAATTCGGAATACCATATCCGTCGTAATCCCAACCAATTTGTCCGGGGACGTCAGGTGTATATTTGGTTACATTCCCGTTTTCATCTTCAATTTCTACATAAACTTGATTAATTAATTTTCCATCTTGAGTAGATTTAAATACAACTTTATCTTTATTCCCCCAACGACTATTTTTATCGGCAATAACAGTAAACGACATAACCGACCAGCCTTGGTCATAAAAACTCGGTGGGTAATCTCCATAAGGAAAAGCAATAAAATCAATAGGCATAGAATTGGCATTTCCTTCATCTTTTGAATCATAATAAAAAGCCATTCCGCTAATTGTATTTTTCCCGCCAATAGGCACACCGTCAACTCTACCAAAAGCAATTTTTTTAATATAAGGGTCCAACATCCAACGTCTATGACCGAGATTATTTACGCCTCTATCATTAAGCCATGAATAAACAGATGTCTCAGAACTTGGCGAACCACTACTATAAAACAAATCACTGCTTTTGCCACCGTCTAAACCATCTTGAGTCCAACAATGCCAAGTGTTAGGTGGTGTATGATTTTGCAGGCTAAAACCGTGTTCGGCAAAATTAGCAACAATGATTAAGGAAACATCTGCGGCTTTTTTATCTAAACTATTATCGTAAACTACCGGCGGTAACTTATGAATACTTCGAATTTTATTTATCATCTGCAAAACCTTGTCTTTTTCAGTTTGTTTCAAAACACCGGTTTTACATTGATTAATATCAGGTACTTCATCGTAATATTGTTGGTATTGTGAATGAGCTGTATAATTTAATCCTATTAAAACTAATAAAATAAAAATTCGTTTTAATAATTTTTTTAAAAGAGTCAAGTTTACAAACATTTTTACCTCC
>CAZVPQ010000126.1:0-6642 GCA_964628675.1 uncultured Hyphomicrobiales bacterium
AATTTAATTATGGCTCTTTGTACTTTGCAAGATAATATAATTGATATATCAGAAGATGATGATGACGAGGTAGAATTATGAGAGACTTTCCCGATTTTTCAAAAATACAATTAGATAAGAATTTTGAATCCGTTGAAAAAAATAAATGGATTGAAGATTTGCAAATTAAAACAGGCAAATCTATTGATGAGTTGAAAACGACATCACTTGAAAATATTGACATTAATCCCTTATATTCAGATGATGATGTTGAAGACTTAGAGAATCTTGATTTTGCAGTTGGTCTCCCCCCTTTCAAGCGAGGTCCTTACCCTACAATGTATGTAACACGTCCTTGGACTATTAGACAATATGCAGGATTTTCAACCGCAGAAGAAAGCAATGCTTTTTATAAAAGAAATATAGCCGCAGGACAAAAAGGTCTGTCTGTTGCTTTCGACCTTGCAACACATAGAGGATATGATTCCGACCATCCAAGAGTAATCGGTGATATAGGCAAAGCAGGTGTTGCTATTGACTCAATACTTGATATGCAAATACTCTTCGATAGTATTCCATTGGATAAAATGTCTGTTTCAATGACAATGAACGGTGCAGTCCTACCCATTATGGCATTTTATATTGTTGCGGCAGAATTGCAAGGAGTTAAACAAAATCAACTATCGGGAACAATTCAAAATGACATATTAAAAGAGTATTTAGTTAGAAACACTTATATTTATCCTCCAACACCTTCAATGAAAATCATCGCCGATATTTTTGCTTATACCTCCAAGAATATGCCTAAGTTTAATTCAATTTCGGTTTCAGGTTATCATATTCAAGAAGCAGGAGCAAGTGCTGATTTGGAATTAGGATATACATTAGCAGACGGGTTGGAATACGTTCGCACAGGAATTAATGCAGGTTTAGATGTTGATTCTTTCGCTCCCCGTATATCTTTTTTCTGGGGAATAGGAAAAAATTATTTTATGGAAATTGCAAAACTTCGTGCCGCACGTGTCCTCTGGTCTAATATTATGGAACAATTCAATCCGAAAAATCCTAAATCTATGGCTCTGAGAACTCATTCTCAAACATCGGGCTGGAGTTTGACAGAGCAAGACCCGTTTAATAATGTTACAAGGACTTGCATTGAAGCTATGGCAGCGGTTATGGGACATACACAATCACTGCATACTAATTCATTAGACGAAGCTATAGCCTTGCCAACTGACTTTTCCGCAAGAATTGCAAGAAATACACAAATATATTTACAGGAAGAAACAGGTATTTGCAACACTATTGACCCATGGGGAGGTTCTTACTATGTTGAAAAATTAACCGATGAATTAATTAAAAAAGCTCAAGAACATATTGATGAAATTGAATCTTTGGGTGGTATGGCAAAAGCGATTGAAACCGGTATTCCTAAAATGCGAATCGAAGAAGCCGCCGCTAAACGTCAAGCTAAAATTGATTCCGGTGCAGAGATTATTATAGGAGTTAATAAATACAAATTGGAAAAAGAAGACCCGATTGAAATACTTGATGTTGATAATACTGCTGTTCGCAATCAACAAATCAAAAGATTGAACAAATTACGTAATGAAAGAGATAATGATTTAGTAAAGAAGTCTTTAGATGATTTAACGAAAGCGGCTGAAACAAATGAAGGAAACTTGCTTGAACTATCTATTAATGCCGCAAGAAACAAAACTACTTTAGGAGAAATTTCCGATGCATTAGAAAAAGTTTACGGAAGACATAAAGCCGTGATTAGGTCTATTTCCGGTGTTTATAGTTCCGAATATTCGCAATTAAAAGATATTGAACAAGTCAGAAAACTCGGCGATGAATTTGAAAAAATTGACGGAAGACGCCCGAGAATTCTTGTTGCCAAAATGGGGCAAGACGGACACGACCGGGGGGCAAAAGTTATTTCTACTGCTTTTGCCGATTTAGGATTTGATGTTGATATTGGTCCTTTGTTCCAAACACCTAAGGAAACCGCGAGACAATCTGTTGAAAATGATGTGCATATTGTTGGAGCAAGCTCTCTTGCCGCAGGTCATAAAACATTGATTCCCGAGCTGGCAAAAGAATTAAAAAAATTAGGCAGAGAAGATATTATGATAGTTGTCGGTGGTGTTATTCCTAAACAGGATTACAAATTCCTATTTGAGAACGGTGCATCTTTTATTTTCGGACCGGGAACAGTAATTCCAAAAGCGGCAAAAGATATTTTACGTAAATTAATTAAAAATTACGTAAATTAATTAAAAAAATAAATTAGATTTTGATTTGTCATTATTTTTATACATTTTAGAAATGCTTGGTTTTTGAAATAAATTTGAGGTTCAAAAATGAGTTTTATTTTGCAAACGCTTTTCTGGGGTATTATCATTGGAATCATTCATTATATCATAATGGATGTGCTTTATATGAACCCTTATGTAGCCAAATTCTATCAAGAAGCACAGAAAGAACATCCTTCCGTAAAAGATAGAAAAACAAACAGTGATTATCTGACAAAGCAATTTTTGGGAACTCAAATTGAAATTTGGATAATAACCGCTTCTTTTATATTTCTCAAAGATTATTTGCCTTTTAGTCCTTTGGAAAGAGGTCTAATATTAGGTTTAATCTTTGCTGGAATTAGAATTTATGAACGTTTTTGGAATATGTTTATCCAAACGACTTATCCGAAAAAATTATTAGTTATTGAATTCATCAATGGTATTATTGGAACTTTTATCATTGTATTAGGATTAAGCTATTTACCGATTAATTAAATGGAGAAAAAAGTTAAAAAACCGGAATGGGCGCCCGAAAATAGCGGTGAAGAATTTGCATCGCAAGTTCTAAGCGGTCAATCGGAGACACCCGTTTTGTCCAATACAATAAATTCACAGAAAATTAAAAAAATAAATATAGATGATTTATACAAAGGTATTATTGAAGACAACAGAGCTGTACTTGCAAAAGCTATAACTCTAATCGAAAGTAATTCCCCAGCCCATATAGAAAAAGCTCAACAGTTATTAAAGAAAATACTGCCATTCACAGGCAAATCAATCAGAATAGGTATAACTGGTTCACCCGGCGTTGGAAAAAGCACTTTAATTGAATCCTTAGGAAATTATTTATGTGATAACGGTAATAAAGTGGCTGTTTTAGCTATTGACCCGAGCAGTAGCAAAAGCAAAGGCTCTATCTTAGGTGATAAAACCAGAATGGAAACTCTTTCGAGACAAAAAAACGCATTTATTCGCCCATCGGCAACAGGTGGAACTTTGGGTGGAGTGGCAAGCAAAACCAGAGAAGCATTGTTGCTCTGCGAAGCCGCCGGATTTAATATTATTATAATTGAAACTGTTGGCGTCGGTCAAAATGAGATAGCAGTGCGTTCTATGGTAGATTTTTATCTTCTTATGATATTGCCCGAAGGTGGCGACGAATTGCAAGGAATAAAAAAAGGAGTTGTCGAATTAGCCGATTTACTTGTCATTAATAAGGCTGACGGAACTAATATCAACAGGGCTAAAATCACTCAAAAGGCTTATTCAGACGCTATTCATTATATATTGCCTGCTACTGAAAATTGGACTACTAAAACTCTATTATGCTCTGCAATTAATAATGAAGGTATTGTCGATATTTGGGACACAATTCAAGAATTTGAGAAGAATACTGTTAAAACCGGAGTTTTCCAAAAGCGACGAAATGAACAATTACTCAAATGGGTTTACTCTTTAATCGAAGAGAAAATATTAAATGATTTTTACCAAAATGAAAATGTGAAAAAAATCAAACCTGAAATCGAAAAAAAAGTTTTAAATGGCTCTATTACTCCTACTCTTGCAGTTAATCAATTATTAAGTTTAATCAATCATTAAAAAAATATGAAGCTATTATTCGGTTCTAACAATAAACATAAAGCTCAAGAAATAAAACAAATCATTGATAAGAATTTCCAAAATTATTTTAAAATATCTATACCAAGTGATATTTTAGATAATGTTCCTGATATTGAAGAAACTGGAGCTAATCTTAAAGATAACGCTCTAATCAAAGCGTCTGCTTTTTATGAATTAACAAATATTCCTTGTTTTGCTGATGATACAGGGCTGGAAATAGATGCATTAAACGGAGAACCAGGAGTTTATTCCGCAAGATTTGCCGGTGAAGACTGCAACGATGCCGATAATAGAAAAAAAGTATTGCGTTTGCTCAAAAATGTACCGATTAATGAAAGAACCGCAAGATTTAAAACTGTCATAAGTTTTTTTGACGGTACTAAAGCAAATTTTGTTGAAGGTGTTTGCGAAGGTATTATTATGGATGAAGAAAGAGGCACAAGTGGTTTTGGATACGACCCGATTTTTATTCCCGAAGGTTACGAACTTACTTTTGCAGAAATGCCGGCAGAAGAAAAAAACAAAATAAGTCATAGAGCCAAAGCAACACAGAATTTTATTAGTTTTCTAAAAAAGACTTATTTTAAATAAAATTTTTGAGTCCTAAATTTCCACTACTGAATTGCCACGTGCTTGAGCTCGTGGAAAGATAATTGAAAATTTAATATGCCGCAACTACGTCGCTCAATGACCAATTAAAAATATTAGGCTACAAACATTTCGCAACTACGTTGCTGAAATAATTGCTGAATTCTGAATTGCCACGTGTTTTAGCTCTTGGAAAGATAATTGAAATCACCCCTCATCCTATCCTCTCTCCTTTTACGAGAGGATAAAGGTAAGGAGTTTTGAATTGTCATTCTGAACGTAGTGAAGAATCTCCTCTTATTACACTCTCATCGCACATAAAAAGTAGATTCTTCGTTGCACTCAGAATGACAGAGAATATTGCTCATTCTGAACAAAATGTAAATCTCTTATTTCACACACCATCGTCATTCTGAACGTAGTGAAGAATCTCCTCTTCAATACACAACACAAAGTAATTCTGATTGAATATTAGAAATAATTATCACTATGGACGTATTCGAAGTCAACAATATCTAACCAAAAAACCAAGCCAATCCAATAAATATTAATATTATTACGTTTAAATTATAGTAAAAGTAAATTACTAATTTAAAAATAAGGTAAAATTTATGTCTGATACTCCTTCAAGAATGGTTCCATTAGGTACACCTGCACCTGATTTCACTTTGCCCGATACTATTTCCGGTAGAAATTTATCATTACAAGAATTAAAATCAGATGTAGCAACAGTAGTAATATTTATTTGCAATCATTGTCCATTTGTAAAGCATATTATCCGAGAATTAGTTGAATTGGCAAACGAATATAAGGAAAATGAAATTAGTTTTATAGCAATAAGTTCAAATGATGCGGTTTTCTATCCGGAAGATTCACCCGAACGAATGAAAAGAGTTGCACGTGATTTACGCTTCCCTTTTCCCTATTTATATGATGAATCGCAAGATATAGCACGAGCCTATAATGCCGCTTGCACTCCCGACTTTTTTGTATATGACAAAGATTTAAAATTAGTTTATAGAGGTCAATTTGACGATTCAAGACCAGGCAATGATTTGTTAATTACCGGAAAGGACTTGCGTTTAGCATTAGAACACATTATCGCAGGCAATGAAATCACATTTAAACAAAAACCAAGTATTGGCTGTAATATTAAATGGAAATAGAATTAATAAAAGTATAATAACTACGTTTTCACGAAAATTTTTTTAAATATGTTTGCTTTATATTTAAATTTCGCATTTTTAATTACGAAACTCTTTCAACTTTATAAACTTTCTACTAACTCATCAAATCAGAATTATACAAATCTATCGTCATCTCTTGCTTTACGCAATTTATAAATATTATTTTCAAGCCAACCTATTTTAACATTTTCTCTTTTATCAAATTGAGGAACATAAGGTTTTATATCCAGCACAGGAGTACCGTCCAGCATATCCAAATCACTTATATATAAAATATTATCTTCTATTTTATCCAATTTCACAATTGAAATACCAATAGGATTAGGATGATTAGGCGAATGAGTGGCAAAAACCCCGTGCATATTATCGTCCATATAAGGTTTAACAATCAATTTGCCTTTTTTAGATAAATGGAAATGGCAAATCACAGTTAAATGAGAAAAACCGTCTAAATCAGTTAATCCTTCAACAAATTCCGGAAATATTTCCAAAGTTCCTTTAATATGTTCAGCGGCAATAGATTGAATAGGCATTCCTTTCGTAGCTTTTTTAGGCGAACGAACTATTCCTATTGGTTTATAAGTTATTGAATTGATATTTGACATTATAGTAATGGCTTTAAATATGTTTTTAAAAATATTTTTAATGGGTTCAAATATGCATTATCCAAATCCCAATATTCCGAATCATCATAGAAATATTGTTTTTTGTTTTTCTGTTGTTCTTTATCTTTTTTACTTTTAGGAAAAGCATTTATGTAAGAATATATCTTCGATTTCCTATTGGGAATATTATATAAATTTTTCCCGTTTTCAGAAATACATTCCTCATAATTTTCAAAGCATTCCAAAAGAATTTTATGCTTAGGATTTATAATTTTTTCAAGAAGAAACTCAAAATCACCATCGGATTTATTATTTGGAAACAGAAAAAGTTCAAAATCAACTTTCATTTCCTTTCTCAGCTTT
>CAZVPQ010000127.1:0-6619 GCA_964628675.1 uncultured Hyphomicrobiales bacterium
AAAGATAAATAATTTATAATCTGAAAGTATCTATGAGCTTCCATTCAATTGAACTATCAATGATTTCGTCAACATAGTCTTCCCCAACAGGCACTCTAATTACAGTTCTATAATTAATTTTAGTATTTAACAGTTTACCTCGAGCAGTCAATTCAAGTTCAATCTTGCCTGTTCCAACTGCTTTCTTTATTTTAATTAATTTACTTACGTTGTACATATATTCATCTTTGTTAGAAGCTGTTAGATTTACCATTGTTCCTTCCAAAAGAAATTTCCCTGCATTATAATGAGAAATTTTCATAGCGGCAGTATCAGTAAAACTATATCCATTTAACTCTATATTAATTGGTGAATACCAAATACTATCAATGGCAATTCGGTCTTTGGGTAGTTGAATTTTCTTGTTGTCTCCAAAATAAGATAATCTTTCAAAAGATACTCCGTTATTCCACATAAATAAATCTAAAGGTTTCATATAGCTCTTATTTTCATTTATATAATCTTTAAGTTCTTTTATATCAGAACCATCAATTTTAGACACATCGCCATAAGGTGAATACACTAAATTGAATTCACGTCCCAAAGCTGGTGTTCTCATATTCAAATCTTTAAATCTACTTGCATTACCAGACATATCAACGGAATTATAATCCATAACTTTTTCACCATCTTTAAAATTGTAAGTCAAAGAATCAATAATAATTATTAATGTTTGAAACCCATCTTTAGGACTATTTTCAATTTTAGTAGTATAATAGTAAGTTACTTGCCTAGTATAATCATCGGTTGTACTATCGCTATAAACTCTATGAACTTTTGTGTTTTCAGTTAAGATATTAGTTGAAAAAGTATTTACCGGATATTTTACTTTAATTCCATACTTAACAACTTCTCCTTGATCTTCTGCCTGACCTTTGACTGCTTTTTCCTGTGCAAATACAATATTTGTTAAAGAAATAAAAGCTATAATCGCAAATAATGTTAATAAATTTTTCATACTACCCTCCGAATATATTTGGAGAAAATAAAGATAGTCCAAGCCGCTAAACTCATTCCATCCCATATTTCTCCATTTTTTATTTTATCATTAATTTCATCATAAGTTAATTCAATATTTTCAATTTCTTCCGATGTATCAAAATCAGTATTTGAAACTTCTAATCCATCAGCTAAAAACAAGGAACATATCTCATTTGTTACACCGTGATAAGGATTAAATTCCCCAATTTCAATTAGACTATTGGCTATATATCCTGTTTCTTCTTTTAATTCTTTCCTTGCATTTCCAATCTTATCAAAATTCCTTTCAATTCCACCGCCCGGAAATTCTATACTAATTCTATTATTCAGATACCTGTATTGACGAATTAAAACAAAAGTAGTTTCATTTAATCTCGGAATTATAAAAGTTGAGCCATTAGAATTAACAAAATGATATTCGCCAATTTCATCATTAGGCATAACATATTGATTAACCTTATATTCCCAATAAGGATTTTTCAATATGGATTTTGATGAAATTGTGTCGAATTTATGCATTATTGACTAATTCCGATTCACTAAAGAAAAATCCGATTTCAATTTTGCCATTTACAACTGAATCCGACCCATGAACAGCATTGATTGCTTTTGATTCGCCATAAAGTTTTCTTACCGTACCTTCTTCAGCTTCAGTCGGATCAGTGCTACCGATTAGTTTTCTATAATCTTCGATAGCATTTTCTTTTTCCAAAGCGATAGGCACAATTGAACCACTACTCATATAATCGACTAATTCACCGTAAAAAGGTCTTTCCTTATGCACTTCATAAAATGCACCTGCTTGAACTTTACTTATCTTAGTCATCTTCATACCTAAGACTTTGAAGTCTGCTTTTGTTATCATTGCGATAATTTCACCGACTACATTTTTTTTAACAGCATCGGGTTTAATAATTGCTAATGTTCTTTCTATCATTTTGTTTCCTCCATATTATTAATGACACATAAAATACAATTTGGTCTCAAAATTATTTCAAATATTTACATTAAAAAAGGTTGCCTATAATTTATTCAATAATTAAAGGCAACCAAATATTATTTACAAAAAAACTATTTTACTGATTTTTTTGTAGTTGTTTTCTTTGTTTTCTTAGTCGTGCTTTTCCCTTTATTTCCTTTCAAAGCTTTTTGAACAGTAATCCCCATAAAAGCGGGAGACTCGACTACGTGAATACCTGCTGATTTCAAAACTTTGAATTTTTCTTCTGCTGTTCCTTTTCCGCCGGCAATAATAGCACCTGCATGTCCCATTCTTCTGCCTGGAGGGGCTGTCTTGCCTGCAATAAACCCACAAACCGGTTTCTTGACATATTTTTTAACATAAGCGGCGGCTGTTTCTTCAGCATTACCTCCAATTTCACCAATCATAAGAATGGCTTCAGTATCGGGATCATCATTAAATAATTTGATTGCATCAATAAATTGAGTTCCTATGATAGGGTCTCCACCTATACCAATGCAAGTAGATTGTCCGATACCGAGATCAGTCAATTGTTTGACAGCTTCATAAGTCAAAGTACCACTTCTTGAAATAACACCGACTTTACCGGGCTTATGAATAAATCCGGGCATAATTCCTATTTTAGCCTCACCGGGAGTTATAACACCCGGACAATTTGGACCTATCAAACGACTTTTAGAATCTTTCAAAGCAGAATTTACTTTGATCATATCTTTTGTAGGTACACCTTCTGTGATGCATACTATCAAATCTAAACCAGCATCAATTGCTTCCAAAATAGCATCTGCAGCAAAGGGCGGTGGTACAAATATCACCGAAGCATTTGCTTTTGTTGTTGCCACTGCGTCTTTTACGGTATTAAAAACAGGAACAGCTTTTTTAAATTTAATGTCCCCTTTACCGGAATAATCACTACCGCCTTTGCCGGGGGTAACACCACCAACGATTTTTGTTCCATATTCAATCATTTGCGAAGTATGATATGTCCCTTCCGACCCTGTAATCCCTTGAACGATTACTCTTGTTTTTTTATTTAACAATATACTCATTCTACTATCCTATAATATTAATGATTACTATAATTCAATTAATTTTAATTGTCAAAAAAATAATTTGTTAAATTAAGAAATATATATGAAATAATTAAACACAAAGCATAAAATATTTAAAAAATATGCAATATAAAATTTCAGGAAATTAATTCTCATTATTAAAATATTCGTTTAATGCCTTCGCTGTATATGAATTATTATCATTAATTATTTCTTCCGGCTTGCCTTCTACTACAATTTGTCCTCCATTCTCACCTGCTTCGGGACCCAAATCAATTATCCAATCCGCTGACGCCATTATTTGCAAATTATGTTCAATTACAATTATCGAATGTCCGTTTGCAATCAACTGATGGAAACAAGCTAATAATTTTGAAATATCATCTATATGAAGACCTGTTGTAGGTTCATCGAAAATAAACAATGTGTTTTTATCTGTTTTTTGACCGAGATGAGAAGCGAGTTTTACTCTTTGCGATTCACCGCCGGAAAGCATTGTCGATGGTTGACCTAATTTAAGATAACCCAAACCTACATCTTGCAAATTTTTTAATCTATTGATAATTCTTTTATGTTCTTTGAAAAATACTATTGCTTCATCAATAGTCATATCTAAAACATCTACAATTGATTTTTCTTTGTATGTTATTGAGGATACTTCTTTCTTATATCGAGAGCCATGACAAACTTCGCATTCAAGAGAAATATCGGGCATAAACTGCATCTCTATTTTTACTCTGCCTTCTCCTTCGCATACTTCACAACGACCTCCGGATACGTTAAAAGAAAAATATCCGGGACTTATACCCAACTGTTTTGATATTTGCAAGGAAGCATATAATTCTCTAATAGCATCAAAAGCTTTAGTATATGTTCCGGGCGTTGAACGCGAAGACCTGCCTAATGGCGATTGATCCACCATCTCAACATTATCTATCAATTCTATTCCTGATATTTTATAGAATGAGCCTTTGAATCCGCTATATCCATTCAATACTTTTTGTGTATAACTATATAATATATCATTTACCAGTGTGCTTTTACCCGAACCCGAAACTCCGGTAACAACTGAAAAACAATGCAAAGGAAAAACAACTTTATCCATTTTTAAATTATGTTTTCTCGGTTTTATTATTGTAATTGAATCTTTTAAAGATATTTTTTTCTTGTGTTTTGGAATAGATATTTTTTTCTGTTTGGATAAATAAAGTCCCGTTAATGATTTCGGATTATTCATCAAACTTTCCAAATCACCGTTGTGGATTAATTCCCCGCCTTTTTCGCCTGCATAAGGACCTAAATCAATAATAACATCGGCTTCTCTGATAATATCCATATCATGTTCAACAACAATAATCGTATTCCCTAAATTTTTCAATTTGTTCAAAATATTTAACAGTCGTTTAGTATCTCGTGGATGCATACCTACACTTGGCTCATCAAGGACATATAAAGTACCTACTAATGAAGAACCCAGAGCCGTTGACAAATTAATTCTTTGAGCTTCGCCTCCCGAAAGAGTATGAGTTAATCGGGACAAAGTCAAATAATCCAAACCAATATCAATTAATAAACCGAGACGCCATTTTAGTTCAGCTACAACCTGTCCTACCATAGTTTCTTCATATTCATTCAGTTCTAAAGAATTAATAAAATCCAATACTTTTTTTAATGGTAAATCTATCAATTCCGGTATATTCATTTTATTGATAAAAACCTGTCGTGCTGATGTCCTAATCCTTGAGCCGCCACATGCCTTACATTTAGTATAGCCGCGATATTTACTCAATAAAACACGGTAATTTATTTTATAATTTTTCTCTTCAAGCATATCAAAAAAGCCGTTAATACCAATATAATCATCGGCACCTTCCCAAATAATTTTCAAATCATCTTCCGGCAACTGATTGTAAGGTGTATTCAAAGACAGACGATACTTCGGAGCAATCCTAATTAAAGAGCGTAAGTATTTACTTAGTATTTCCGTTCTAAACGGATGAATAGCACCCTTCTTTATTGATTTTGTTTTATCAGGAATAACTAAATCTTCATCAATATCAATTGTCCTTCCGAAACCTTGACAATTAGGACAGGCACCAAAGGGATTATTAAAAGAAAATAGTCTCGGTTCCGGCTCTAAATAAACAATTTCACATTCCGAACATTCAAATAATTTGCTGTATCTTTTACTTTTGTTTTTACTTAGATTTTGAACTTCAATTCTTCCTTCGCTTGTTCTGAAAGCCAACTCTATCGAATCAGTCAATCTTGACAAAGTATCATCATCTTTTTTTAGTATTAATCTATCGGCAAGAACCAAATATTCATCTTTGTTTACAAAATTTATTGATAAATCATCATCGTAATCAATTAATTCCTTTTTTACTTTATGATAAACACGGAAAAATCCCAACTCCCTTAAATTATTAAGTTCTTCTTTTACATTTGTAACTTGGTCGGAGAACGGAAATAGAATTAATATTTTATCACCTTCCTCTCCATTGAGTATGTCTTTAACAATCGATTCCGGAGTATCTTTTTTTACTATTTTCCCGCATTGATAACAATAAGTCTTTCCGATTCTTGCAAAAAGCAAACGCAAATAATCATAAATTTCAGTTGATGTGCCGACAGTTGAGCGAGGATTTTTTGCCAGCGGTTTCTGTTCAATCGCAATAGCCGGAGGTATCCCACTGATTATATCAACGTCGGGTTTATTCATTCTTTCGAGAAATTGTCTTGCATAAGCCGACAGGCTCTCAACAAATCGTCTCTGCCCTTCAGCATAAATAGTATCAAAAGCAAGACTTGATTTACCCGAACCACTCACACCCGTAATAACAATAAATTTATTATGAGGAATGTCAAGTGAAATATTCTTCAAATTATGAAGCTTTGCCCCTTTTATCGATATATATTTTTTCTTTTTATGTACCTTCTTAGCCATTAACTTTATTTAAACAATCAACAAAATATAAGTTTGTAAATTATGAAAATTTTAAATAATAATCCGAAAAAAGTAGTAATTAATCAATGTTTAATAAAAATATGAATATTAAGAAAATACAAATCCGGAGGCAGAAGTACAAATTATGAATTCAACAATGAATAAAATAAGTTATAGCGATACTTGAAATGAAATCTTTATTTAACTCATTACTTTTCTTACATAAACTTTTTTCCCTAATACAAAAACGATCTACTGCAATAAAAACAAACAAAAATCAGAAATTGACTAAGTCATACCTCGACTATGCTCGGTATGACAAAATGATAACAGTTATTTTAGAACCTTAGAATTAGTTACTTTTAGCGTAGTCGAAGGGCTTTTTTATCTTGTCATTCTGAACGAAGTAAAGAATCTCCTTTTCAGCACCGAGCATAATACAAAAGCCAAAAGAAGAGATTCTTCGTTCTACTCAGAATGGCTGAAAAATGTTTATTCATTGCGATTGAATCATCCTAAGCATAGTCGAAGGGCTTTTTTATCTTGTCATTCTGAACGAAATGAAGAATCTCCTTTTCAGCACCGAGCATAATACAAAAGCCAAAAGAAGAGATTCTT
>CAZVPQ010000128.1:0-6597 GCA_964628675.1 uncultured Hyphomicrobiales bacterium
ATTTAATAATGATTTTCGTTCCTATATGTTAGATAATAATCCTGAACCAACACAAGTTAAAATGACGGAAGATAATAATCTCAAAATAAATACTGAGGTTGATGATGATACATTTAAACAAGTGTATCGTAAGGTGGCTGGTAAAACACATCCTGATAAAGGTGGTGATACGGATAAATTTAAAAAAGCTAATGAAGCGAATCGTAACAAAGATTTTGGTGCTCTATTAGAAATGGCAGATGAGGTTGGTGTAGAAGTTGAAATCAATAGTGAGATTAGAGAACAAATACACAAACATATCAAAGCTGTTTCTAATACGATAACCAATTTAAAAACTACAATGGCATGGACTTGGGTTCATGTTAATGAAGATAATAGAGATACTTTAAAACAATTTTTACCTAATAATATACAAGGTACAAATAAAAGTCCTTCAAGAACCGGAAGTATATATCAGGATAATGTCATTATTACAACTTGCTCGGCAGAATATCAATTTGCCAACAAAGGTTTTTTAGATTTTTCAATAACTGACTATGGTTTAAAATTCAATATACCTGAATTTGATTATAAGCGTTTTGAAAATCTACCTATTGTATCCGGATCTGAAACATCAGAAGTGATACTTCCATCAGGTAAGGGATATATTATTTGGAATAAAAATCAAAATAATGGGTCTTTCAACGGACTAATTTTAAATAGATTTATTCTTAAAATTGATGCATATAGATTACCAAAATCAAATTTGGATATGCAGGATTATATCAAATATTTTAAAATAAAAGAGTTGATTGAATATTACAATAGAAATTACTAACTGTTATATATTCTAATGGTTTTAGTTATTAACTTAATAGTATTATTAACAAAATAATTATAATAATGAAAATTAAATTACAAGGGAAAAAAACAACGAGGCACGGATTTGGTCAAGGCTTGGTCGAATTGGGCGAAAGAAATGAAAATATTGTTGTTTTAGGTGGAGATATTACTGGCTCTGTAATGACTTCATATTTTAAAGAGAAATTTCCTGAGAGATTTTTTTCAATTGGTATTGCTGAACAAAATGCTACAACTATTGCTGTGGGAATGGCATTATCAGGGAAAATACCATTTTTTGCAAGTTATAGTGCTTTTGCTTCTTTACGAAATACTGACCAGTTACGAATTTCCGTATGTTATAATAACGCCAATGTAAAAATCGGTGGTGGACATGCCGGAATAACTGTTGGTCCCGATGGTGCTACTCATCAAGCGTTAGAAGAGATTTCAATCTTGAGAACTTTACCAAATATGACTTTAATTGTTCCTTGTGATTTTCTTGAAACAAAAAAAGCTACTATTGCAACAGGCGAAATGAATGGACCGGCTTATATTAGGTTCGGTCGTTCTGCTGTGCCAATGATTACTGACGATAAAACACCTTTTGAAATTGGCAAAGCTCAAGTTTTCAGAGAGGGGAGCGATGTCGCCATATTTGCTTGTGGATTAATGGTTTGGGAAGCTTTGTTAGCCGCCGAAGAACTTGAAAAGAGAAAGGGAATTTCTGCAAGAGTAATTAATAACAGCTCAATTAAACCGATGGATATTGATATGATTGTTGAATCATCTCAAAAATGTGGTTGTATTGTAACTGCTGAAGAACATCAAGTCCACGGTGGTATGGGAAGTGCTATTGCTGAAGTTGTTGGTAAAAATATTCCTGTTCCTATTGAATTTGTTGGTGTTAAAGATAGATTTGGTCTTAGCGGCGAACCTACTGAACTACAAGAAAAATTCGGATTGACTTGGAAAGAAATATATGCTTCTGCGTTGACTGCAATCGAAAGGCGAGATAAAGGATTTGTAAAGAATAGAGCAGTAATCGATATTAGCCCTTATGTAGATTGAGCATACTTTTATCAAACTAAGTTTTAATTTTATTAAAGAATTTATGTGAATACCGAGCCTATACATTCATAAATTATTTTCTATAGAATTTTAATTGTTTTACTATCTTAAATTTTGTCCTAATGGTTAAATGTTCAATTCAAATAAAATTCAATTATAAAAAATTCTTAATTAAAAGTTGTGATAGTTAATATAAAAAATTTAGAAAATGAGTCTAAGTGAAATTTAGGTATTAGAAATAAGCATAGGGAATTATTAATAATTCTTTCACCTCAAAACAAAAGTCCATCTAACTTTTTGTATCAAATGGACTTAAAATTATGCTCGTACGCCTGGAGGGAGTCGAACCCCCAACCTCCTGATCCGTAATCAGGTGCTCTATCCAATTAAGCTACAGGCGCTTAATTGCCTTTGTCTTTAAGCTTGTTTTAAAGAGTTTACGTATTTGGCTAATTTTGATTTCTTATTAGCTATATTGTTTTTATGATATATGCCACGTGCCGCAACTTTGTCTAAAACACTTACTGCTTTATTTAATTTTTCTGTTGCAGTTTCATAATTTTCCGCTAATCTAACATCTTTCATAGCTTCTTTTGCTCTTTTTTTATTTAACCTATTATACAATCTTTTTTTATTAGATTGTTTAATTCTTTTTATCGCTGATTGATGATGTGCCATTAATCCTTATCTCTATTTTATTAAAAAAATTAATTAAGATTACAAATTTAAGACAAATATTTGATTTAATCAAAGATATTCACTAAAATATTTTTATAAAGGTAATATTTACCATATTATTACATAACATAAGAATATTTATGGCGGTTTTTATTTGTTTTTATTCTTTTCTGCTAAATATTTTATGTGCTGATACATACTTCCAAAAGCATTTTGCCTTGATGGTGTCAAACTATCAACTATATGAGTAGTATTGATAAAATTGTCAATATGTTCTTGGGAATGGTTGATTATATTCTCGATTTTTTGTCCATTTAAAATTTTAAGTAAAATTGCTACCTGCCCTTTGACAAGTTTTGAATCTGCAAAACCTTGAAGATTTAATACATTGTCTTTGCTATAACCATATATATAAACAGTAGATTGACATCCGTGAATTAAATATTCATCTGTCTTATTTTCTTCTAAATAATTACCTAATTCATTACCGTATTCAATCAGAGTTTGGTACATAAACTCTTGACCTAATTCACTTGCGGCTATAAGATTTTCGGATATTTCATTAGCGATTTCACTTATTGATTCTTTTGATATATAAAATTGTTCCATATAAAATACATTTTTATTAATTAAGTTAATTATGAGTTAATTATTATCGGATTCGTATTTGTTAAATAATTCAATTACAGCATCACTATTTGGGCAAGCCAAAAGTTGTCCACGAAATGAGTCATTATTCAAGAGACGTGATATTTTACTTAATAAAATTAAATGATTACCTATATTGTTTTCTAAACCTAAAAGTAGGAATACTATTCTTACCGGTTCATTATCTAAAGCATTATAATCAATTGGCTCGCTAAGAGTAACTAATGCACCAACCGTATCAATGATAGCATTGGTTTTAGCATGGGGCAATGCAATCCCTTTTCCAACACCTGTGGACATTATTTTTTCTCGTTCCAAAACTTCTTGTTTCGCTTCTTCCTGATCAATAATTTTTCCACTTTTGTTAGCCAAAAAAATCATTGTTTCCAACAAATCATTTTTGTTATCAGTACGAATATTAACTTTTATAGAATTAATGTCCAAAAAATCACTTATTTTCATATTTCAACCTTCATATCATTTCAAACAATTTATTCATTTTATTGAATTTCCAATTAGCTTAATTCTCTACTATCCATTTTTTAACCATTGAGCTGTAACTCTCGGTAATATCTTTTGCTTTTTTATATTCATTACTTTCTCCCATAACAAGAAAAGAACTTGTTTCTTTATTAGGGATAATAAGTACAGATTCATTATTAACGAACAACTTAACACCATCTACTAATTGTCGGTGCATCTTATCAGAATATTCCATTGCTTTTCGCATAACTTTCCCTTTTGATTCCCAAGGGCATTGTATATTTGTTTTATGTTGAATTCTTTTTGGTAGATAAGAATCTAAATCAGAAATATTTTTATCAGAGCAACTTAACATTTCAAGAATTTTTCCAATTGAATACATACCATCGGCAGCAAAAAGAAAATCGCTAAATATATAGTTTCCCCAAATACCACCGACAAATAAAACATTTTCATCTTTTGTTATATCCATCATTGCCGAATGAGTATCTTTAATTCTTATTACTTCAACATTATAATCTTTGGCAATTTGTTCAATGTCGTCAGTTGCTAAAATAGAAACTGCAATTTTATAAGGTTCTCTTTTTTTATTTGATTCTAAAAATAATTTAGTTACAATGGTTAATAATCTGACTTGATTATATAAATTACCAACTTCATCAATTAAAGATATTTTTTCAGCACCGGGTTCAATAATAAATCCTAACTCATAAGATAAAGATTGCATAATTTGTTCAGCTTCGTTAATGTTCTCTTTTGTAGCATTAGGTTGAAATTTTGTCGAATCAACATAATCGTGCAATGAAAGAGCTTGTGCATCAAGTTTTCCCAATACATAAGGTAATATAGTGGAAGCCAAACCATAAGAATAATCAATTAGAACTTTGAATTTTGAGTTTTTAATTAGTTCAACATCTAAGGATTCTAAAAATCGATTTTCATAAATTTCATTAGTACGTTCAGGGTAATAAATTTGACCTACATCGTCGTGGTGAACATGTTTAATATCTTCACCAAAGAAAAATCTTTCAATAGCTTTAGCTTTAGATATATTGATGTCCCTTCCTTCTTTATTGAAAATAATAATATCCGTTTTATTTGGATTTCGTGGAGAGCGTCTGACATGGAAACCGGCTAGATACTTATTTGTTCTCAATTCTTGTCTTGTTTGAGGTATAGAAATAATTTGTAAATCATTAATATTGACACCCACTGATGATAAACCGGCAGTCATAGCTCTTTTCAGTATTCTGGAAACTTTATCGGAGTCTCTTGAAACTAAAAGGGTAACATTAGGTCCATAAGACATACCAATGGCGGCTCCGAGTTTAGCGGCGAATTCCGGATGAATTTCAACATTTGAAAGTCCCGAAATTCTAGCATCTGTAAATAATTCTCTATGCCATTTTTCGCTTTGTACCAAAGATGTAGATAAAGTAGCTCCCTCTTCAACATTTTTCTTGGGCCATAGTTTTATGTTGGATCTCAAAATTGCTTTGCTACCGATTGTACAGCCATCTGCAATAAATACATTTTCAGCAATAGTAACTTTGGAACCGATAGTGCAATTAGAACAAACAACATCATCTGTTAATTCGGAGAAATCTCCAATAGTTACATTATCCCAAATTGTTACCCTCGTTAATTTGGCTCCTATGCCTATTGAGACATTATTACCGATAATAGAATTAGAAATTTCAGAATATTCACTAATTGTCGAATTCTTGCCAACTATTACAGAGCCGTTAATTTTAGTATTAGGACCAATATTAGAATTATTCTCTATAAAGAAATTGTCTTTTTTTTGTCCTTTGACTTTTAGTTTAATTTTTCCATCAATTGAATCATTTTGAACATTTTGATATTCGCTGAGATTACCAACATCTTTCCAATATCCATCAGCAATATAGCCATAAAGAGCTAATTTTTTTTCAAGCATTAAAGGGAATAAATCTTTACTGAAATCAAACTCTTCTTGATAAGGAATTAAATCTAATACTTCAGGCTCCAAAATATAAATTCCGGTATTGATAGTATCTGAAAAAACTTGTCCCCAAGAAGGTTTTTCCAAAAACCTTGAAATTTTCCCCGATTCTTCAGTCATAACAATTCCAAATTGTAGAGGATTAGGAACTCGTGTCAAAAGAATTGTAGCCATAGCTTTTTTATTTTTATGAAATTCAATTGCTTTTGATAAATCAAAATCAGTCAGAACATCACCACTTATTATAATAAATCTTTCGGTCAAATATTTATGAGCATTTTTTACAGCGCCTGCAGTGCCATAATCAGCATTAGCCATAACATATTGCATATTAATTTGAAAATCACTACCATCTTTGAAATGGGAAGTAATAATTTCAGGATTAAAATATAGGACGGAAACAATGTCAGTAATGTTGTGCTTTTTCAACAAATTTACTATATGCTCCATCATAGGTGTATTCATTATACTTACCATTGGTTTCGGTATTGTCATTGTTAGAGGTCTCAATCTAGTGCCAAAACCGCCTGCCATGATTACAGCTTTATTCATTTTCTTACCTTTAAAAAAAAGTATTTTCTATAGTTAATATTTATCATAGCAATTTATTAATTTTCTTTCGAGTGTTCAAATATTATTTTAATTATTTTTACTCAAATTGTAACGTTTTGGGTTTTTATGTGTTATATATGTAGAAATTGGACAAAAATAAGAAAAGATTTTTTGAAAAAAATAATTTGGTTTTTGAAAATTTATAGTTAAATTTAGCACAATAGAATTTTGGATAATTTTATATTTGGTTATTCAAAATTCAAAAATCAAAATTCAAAGATTTTGGTAAGTGAAAAAACGCATTGTAAAATTGAAAATTGAAACATCATTATATAAGGTATTGAAAATGAAAAAAATAATAA
>CAZVPQ010000129.1:0-6518 GCA_964628675.1 uncultured Hyphomicrobiales bacterium
GGCTCTATATTGTATTGAGTGCGCAATTTTCAATTTCTAATTTTCAATGAATTGCGTAGCAATGGCATATTTACAAACTTCATAATATACCAATCCTACGGATTTCCAACAAAATAATTTAATTAAATTCTACAAACATTGCGCAACTACGTTGGTAAAATAATTCCTAACTCTGCACTTGGAATATTTTTACGTTTAATCATTATTGAGTAGTGCGTTGCAATTAGCACAATTTTATTTTTTTATAAATAGATACCTAATAATCCCCTTAATACAATGTAGAGCTTATTTTTATATCAATAATAATTTAGGCTTTGTATTTGCTCAAAAATTCAGCAATTAATTCAAATGATTTTTTCAGAATCTCATCATCAGGCAATATCACTATTCTGAAATGATGACTCCCCTGCTTTTGACCGAAACCCGTTCCGGGAACAATAACTACCCCGGTATGTTTAATTAATTCCTGAGTAAAATCATTGTCATCTTCAACATCAATCGAAGGGAAAGCATAAAAAGCTCCCTGAGGTTTCACAATTGAAATGCCGGGGATATTACCAAGCATATCCATCGCTAAATCTCTTCTTCTCTGCAATGTAGCATTAAGTTTTGCGATATGAGATTGATCCCCTTCCAAAGCGGCGATAATGCCGTATTGTTCAGGGTGATTAGCACAAACACGTGCTCTTAATATTTTATTTACTGCTTCGAGATAATCTTTCATAACATTCCCGTGTCCGCTTGCAACTCCCCAGCCCAAGCGAAATCCGGGAGCTATATAGTTCTTTGACAATCCTGAAAAAGTAACACAGGAAACATCAGAATTTAAAGAAGCTATTGAAACGTGTTTATTATCATCAAACAGTAATTTATCATAAATTTCATCTGCAATTATCAACAAATCATTTTCCAAAGCAATATCAATAATCTGTTGTAAGACTTCTTTGGAAGCAACCGACCCTGTTGGATTATTGGGGTTAATAACAACAATAGCTTTGGTTTTATCATTGATTTTCGATTTAATATCTTCGATATCAGGTTGCCAACCATTGCTTTCATCTAAATAATAAGGATTAGGTTCAAGTTCTAACTTGCTTTGCACGGCGGTATATAATGGATAACCCGGAGTGGGCATCAGAAAGTTTTCTCCCTTATTCAAAAGTGCTGTTAAACAAATTTCAATTGCTTCGCTTGCACCTGTTGTAATAAAAGTATCGAGTATATTAAGAATTCCTTTATTATTAGCATCTTTGTTGATAGCATCTAATGCACTTTGAATACCTGAAGAGGGCGAATAGCCGTTCTGATTATCCTTCATTGCTTTATAAGTAGCTTCAATAATATGATTTGGGGTTCTATGACCGTAAGCATTAGGGTCTCCAATATTGAGATAAAGCATTTCTTTGCCTGATTTAGCAACTTCGTTAGCAAGAACAATAATATCTCTAATAGCATAAGTAATACCTTTGGTTTTACTTGCAGGTTCAATAAATTTACTCATAAAAAATACTCCTAATATTAAAATTTAAATTTCAAAAGAATAATAAAAAACTATCAAAAATCAATTATATAAAATTAGGTATTTTTTTACTAATAACAAATAAATACAATCTTTAAATTGCATCAACATATATTTTACTATAAAAATAAAAATAAAATAAAAAAAGTCTTTGCTTTTATATTTTTTTTTATCATTTTTGCACCTTGTTTTTATTAAATGTAATTAACTATTTAAATTTGAAAAATTTAGGAGTTCGAAAAGAATGAGCATAAGTATAATTGCACAATCTATTTCAGAATCCGCGACATTGCGACTGAATGAAATTGCCGCGATTTTGAGAGCCAAGGGAGAGCCATTAATACATTTGGGAGGTGGTGAACCAAAAAGCAAAGCTCCAATTGACGCCATTATGAATGCGGCGGCTAATCTGATTTCCGGCGAGACTCGTTATGCACCGGCTGACGGTACACCGGAAATGAAACAAGCTATTATTCGTTATACTGATGAATTTTATGACAGAAAAGTTAAGCCGGAAAATGTTATTGCATCAAGTGGTGCTAAGCAATCTATTATGGTTGCATTGCAAACAATTTTAAATCAGCAAGATGAAGTAATATTTCCTGCACCGTATTGGGTGAGTTATCCTGAGATGGTAAAACTATGTGGGGCTATTCCGGTTCCTGTTTATTCCGAAGACGGTACTTTTTATCCGAGAATTCAGGATATTGAACAGAACTACACTTCTTATACAAAAGCTGTAATGATAAATAGTCCTAATAATCCGTCGGGAGCTATGTATTCCGAAGAATTTATTTCTGATGTAGTTCAATTCTGCGAGAAAAAAGGGCTTTATCTTATAATGGATGATATCTATCACAGATTGATATTTGATGGGAAAAGACCTATTAACTGTTATAAATATGCAAAAGATTTAAGCGATAATTCAAAGCTTATTGTTATCAATGGAGTTTCCAAACAATATGCTATGACAGGTTATCGTATAGGCTGGGCTATTGCCTCGAAAAAATTAATTGAAGTTATGACAAATATTCAAGCTCATCAAACATCAGGACCTTCGGTGGTATTACAAAAAGCTGCGATTGGTGCAATTAACGGAGTCCAATCATCTGTTGAAAGTCTTAGACGAACATTGGAGAACAATCGTAATGTTATGATGCAAGAATTAAACGGTTTTGAAGGTGTTATAACTTCTAAACCCGATGGTACATTTTATACTTTTGCAGATTTTAATTATTATTGCAAATTGCATGGTAAAAATGATACAGAATTAGCTGAATTTTTATTAGATAAGGTAAGAGTTGCTGTTATGCCGGGTGTTGAATTTGGTATGAAAGGATTTTTCCGCTTATCTACTTGTGGTTCGGTAACTGATATTACTGAAGGTATAGAAAGAATGAAATGGGCGCTTGCCCCTAATGCTCCAAATGAATTATATATTGGTGACAGAAAATTAGTGAGGGATTGGATATGACAAAATATTTAGAATTTGATACTCCGGCTATTAAACATGCTAAAGATTTAGCAAGCGAATTCGGATTAGAAAATCATGGTTTTAAAGAAATAGATGAAGAATTTTGGAATTTGCCGAGTGCCGCTCTTTACGAAGAAGCTGTATTCAGAGGCGAAGGACATGTTGTTAATGGTGGTCCTTTTCTTGTAACTACAGGCAAATGGACTGCAAGAGCCGCTAATGATAAATACATCGTTAGCGAAAATTCAACTGAGGATAAAATTTGGTGGGGTGAATATAATAGACCTATAACCGAAGAAAAATTTAGTAGTATTTATACAAGGTTGCTTGCTTATTTGCAAGGCGAAGAACTTTTTATTCAAGATTGTTATGTGGGTGCTGACCCCCGTTATGGTATGCCTATCAGAGTAATTACTGATAAAGCATGGCAAAGTTTGTTTGCTCGTAATATGTTTGTACCTCCAAAAACATTAGATGAATACAAGAAATTTGTGCCTGAGTTTACATTGATTTCATCACCTTCATTTAAAGTTGACCCGAGAATTGACGGAACAAGAAGCGAAACAGCTATTTTATTGAACTTTTCAAAACGTTTGGCTATTGTTGCCGGATCAAGTTATGCAGGCGAAGTTAAAAAATCAATGTTTACTGTAATGAATTTCCTAAAACCTCTTGAAAATGTTATGGCTATGCACTGCTCGGCAAATGTCGGTAAAGAGAAAAATGATGTTGCGTTATTTTTCGGATTAAGTGGCACAGGTAAAACAACTCTTTCGGCTGATCCTTCAAGAAATTTAATTGGTGATGATGAACACGGTTGGAGTGATGACGGTGTTTTTAATTTCGAGAACGGTTGTTATGCTAAAGTCATTAGATTGTCAGCACAAGCAGAACCGGAAATTTATGCTTGCACACATAGATTCGGAACAATTTTAGAAAACGTTTTATATGACCCGAAAACAAGATTTATTGATTTAGATGATGAATCTTTAACAGAGAATACAAGGGCTTCATATCCTATGGATTTTATTCCGAATGCTGTTCCTGATAAAAGAGTTGATTCTCATCCTGAAAATGTTGTATTTTTAACTTGTGATGCACAAGGAGTTATGCCTCCGATAGCAAGATTAGATATGAATCAAGCTATTTATCATTTTATTAGTGGTTATACTTCCAAAATTGCAGGTACTGAAATCGGTTTAGGTGTAAAATCTGAAATCACATTTAGTGCTTGTTTTGGTGCGCCATTTATGGTACATCATCCATTTTACTATGCTAACTTATTACGTCAGAAAATGGAAAAACATAATTCAAGATGCTGGCTGGTTAATACCGGTTGGGTTGGTGGCAAATTCGGAGTTGGCAAACGTATTAGTATCCGACATACAAGAAATATGCTTAACGCCGCTTTGGAAGGCAAGCTTGATAATGTTGAGTATCGCAAAGATAAATTATTCGGATTTAATGTTCCATTGACTTGTCCTAATGTGCCAGATGAAGTTTTTGAACCTTCAAATGCTTGGGGCAACAAAGAGGAGTATTGGAAAAGATATGATAATTTGACTGCTTTATACATTGAGAATTTCAAAAAATTCAAAGATGGTGTTCCTGACGAAGTATTGAATGCAGGTCCGAAAAGAATTTCTGAAATTTAATTTAAACTCACATTTATCCCTCTCCCATATAAGTGAGAGGGATAAATCGAAAACTTATTTTCAATCGTTTTTATTTTGAAGTTCATAAAATTCTTTGAAAGCAGAAGATATTCTAATTACATTATAAGCAATACCTTGCGAATCATCTAAAATATTCAAATACAAAAGACTTCTTCTTTTATTAGTCGATGACTTCTTTATCCTTTTAAGTTGATTTTTATTAAACTTGCGAATTAAGTCATTAAATTCCATAGCATTCTTATTAATCTCTTTTACATTATCAAAATTATAATTATCAAAAACATCAGAAGAAGCTTTAATTATTGTCTGAAAGTGATTTTCAATTTGTTGTAATTCCAAAATTTGCTCTTCAGTAAATATATGATGATTATTGTCAAAATATTCAAAAGTTCTCTTTGTCATATAAGATAATTTAGAAGATATTTCATGCAAAGAACCAAGAGACCTTGCATAAATATGTCCCGACTTCAATTCGTCGTCATCGCTTTTACTTATTGCCATAACAACTTCGTTTATCAGCATATCCGTTTTATCATCAATTTTTTTAGCCCTTTTTCTTGTTTTCTTCAATAATTTCAAATCTGAATGATAAATACCAACATAATTATCTTTAAAAATAGAAGATGTTTTTTCTAAAAAAGAAGCAATATGTTTTAATACAAATTGAGTTGTAGCTTGAGGAGTTTCTTCATCAGGAATAAATTGTTTTTCCTTTTCCGCCGTTTCCACTTCTCTTTTTTTATGAACTTGTGTAGATTTATATACAGCAAATGCCGCCAATAATATTAAACCAAAAACTCCAAACAAATCAGTATAATAGGCAATAGAGGCAATTATCATAGCAAATATTGTAGCCATTATTGCAGTGAAAAACCAACCGCCAATAACCGTTAATACTCCGGACACCCGATAAACGGCACTTTCTCGCCCCCAAGCCTTGTCAGGCAATGCAGTCGCCATTGCAACAATAAAAGTTACATACGTTGTTGACAAAGGTAATTTCAAAGAAGTACCATATGAAATCAAAGCCGAAGCCACAACTAAATTCACAGCGGCTCGCAACAAATCATAAGAGGGCTGATCCTCTTTATTTTTAATATCAGGTTTATATTTTGAAGTATCAAATCTATCGGCTATTTTCTTTTGCAGAAATTGAGGAACTATTTTCTTGAATAATTCAAATGTGCTAATAACCATCCTAACTATAGAACGAGCTATTGGCAATGATTCAAACCTCTCGTAGCCTTCTTCTTGTCTGCTGAGATTAATTTCCGTTTTACTTACAGTACGAGATTTCTTGGAGAAAAACAGCGTCAGAACCATCACAAGACCTGAAGCCAGCAAAATCCAAGTGTTAGCTTTAATAGGCTGAGAAAGTGCTTCCATTGTTGTATGCAGAGGATCATTCATACTAACGGCAATTTGGTAAGCATTGAGACCAGCCAAAGGAGCACCTATAAAATTGACTAAGTCATTTGCGGCAAAAGCCATAGCAAGAGCAAACGTACCAGTTAATACTATTATTTTTAAAATATTTATTTTGAAAATCCACATCACCAATTGGAGAATAACAGTCCAGAATATCCAACTGTATAATACTAGTTGAAGAGTATGAGTATTTATCCATAATATAGTATCATCACTTATAAAGGAAGCTCCCTTTGCACCTTTTACCAAAATAAAATAAGTTATCAAAGTTAAAGCAAAACCACCCCATATTGCCCCATATTTTCTCAATCTTAATTTATAATCAAAAGTAAAGATTAATCTGGATATATATTGAGTTAGAGAACCAAAAACAAAAGCGAAAAAAACGGATAAAAATATTGCCGATATTATAGCTAATACC
>CAZVPQ010000130.1:0-6506 GCA_964628675.1 uncultured Hyphomicrobiales bacterium
AATTTAGAATTATTTTTAATTGATAATAATTGGAGATGCTGATGCTAAATACATATCAAGCAGAGTTATATAAGGATAAAATAAAATGGATTGACAAAAAACCCGAGGATATATCAAACCATCATATTTATAGAGTTCAAATCCAAATATTGAAAAACACCGATTTAAAAAACGAAATCAATGATTTAGTTGAATTTTTTCAAAATTCCCCTTTGAGTGAAATTGATTTAAATATAGATAGAGCAAAAGATACAAGCAGGAAGATTGAATTGTGAAATATCTTCTTGATACTTGTCTTATTTCTGAGTTAACTAAAAAACACCCCAACCAAAATATTGTTGATTGGGTTAATTCTATTGATATTAAGGATATATATATATTTCTGTATTAACTTTAGGAGAAATACAAAAAGGGATTAATAGATTAACTGATTTAAAAAAAAGAGACAGGATAAATAAGTGGTTTCATTCAAATGTTTTAAAAAAATTCAAAAATAATATTATTGATATTGATAATAATATTGCTCTGCAATGGGGCATAATTGATGCTGAATCTGAATTGTCAGGCAACAAAATACCTGTTATTGATGGGCTTATCGCAGCTACCGCTATAGTTAATAATTTAATTGTTGTTACAAGAAATATAAAAGATATTAAAAAATCCGGCTGTAAAATTTTTAACCCATGGGAGCAAGAAAAGGCTATTAAGAACGATTAAAAGTCTAATTACTTAAATTTTCCAAAAAAATAGCCGATAATTCTATCAATAATATTTAGTATTAATGGGTTTTACTGGTTTTGAGTTCGTTTCTTTGCAAAGTTATTTACAATAATTATAAGCTATTTTAGTTCACTATCTAACAAATGTTTTATATCTAATTGTACTTAAAAAGGGCTGTGTATTGCCTTTCAATACTACTTTTCGAAACAAGCTCATTAAGTTATATGCAAGCATAACGAAATTCATAGCCGCTTCCGTAGCCCAAAAATCTTTGACATTGAAGTTCCCAGCAGAAAAATGGTGATTTGACTCCTGTTTTGGAGATTATTTCTGCATTGATTGATAGAGCAATATGAGCAAATTCTGACGAATATAGACGTTGGGATTGCAATGATTCTAATATCAGCATATTTTCCGGTGGTTCGCAGAAATTAAAGGCTCTTGCTTCATCGACAAGAGAAAAATATTAAACCTTGGCTGGGAATTAGAACCAACCTTAAACCGAAGTAAAGGTCTGATGTCAACGATTGAAGTATGACCTCAAGGTAAATCTTCTGTATTAATATCCGTGAATTATCCTTATGGTGCAATTCACAATTATGGAGGTTCAATTAATCCTACAATCCCAATTACATCAAAAATGAGAAACTTCTTCTGGGCTAAATATTATGAGACTGGAGTGGTATCATAGAAGGTTGGCTCTGGACAATGGATTGGAAATAGCCGAGACAACATATCAGGCAGAAGACTGGAAAGCTCCAAGGAGATTGGTAATGGTAAGACAAGAGATTGAGTAAAGACCCAAAGTCACTGGCAAGTAACTCTGTCTGTTTGAATATGATTATACATACAAAAATTTTCGCTTTTTCTGTTATATTACAAACTTGAGCTTGCCTTCTAAAATCGTTTATGATATGTATCGTGGTAGAGCTTATTGTGAAAATTAGATCAAATAAGTAAAAAGGGTGGATTTTTAATTTATATTTATGCGCATGCCAAAGTAGATTAAATGGAAAAAATGTGTAAAAAATATAGAAAATATTTGGAAATTATATGATAAAAGTTTAATTTAGACGTGCATAAAGAAGGACAAAGAATTTATTAGTGATTAATAATCTAAAATTAATCGAATTTCATATAAAGATTTTATTTCAGGCGGGGGAGTGTAAAGTAAAAAAAATGTTTAAATTTTTGTGAGGATTAAGCATGAAACTCAAACAAGTACTTTTCTCTTTGCTTATTGCAATTCTAATTTTTGGATGCAATGACACACAGCAACCGCAAACATCTAAAATTAAATCTAAAACAGTTGAAAAAAATAGTAGGGATAACCGATCTACTAATACTAATGCAACGGAAACTCAAGAAACAAATGAAACTAAAGAAATTGTAGATTATACTCCACAGCTTCCTTACGAAATAAAAGAAGATGGATTATATATCTATAATGATGGTCCCGCATTAAAAGAAAAAATTAACAGTTACTCTTATAAATATGTCCGGAAAAATTATAGTTACATAAGAGTAAAATCTAGTAAAGACAAAATTATTTCAGTAGAAGTTCCTAAAATTTATCGTAATTGTGGAGCTGTAGTTACAAGTAAAACTGATTTAGGAAAACCAACTCTTTTTGAATTAGGATATGAAAGACATAAGGAAAGAGAAATAAAACCTGAGGACAACAGATTCGGTGTAGATAAAAAAGTCGAAAAACCTATTAGAATATGTGAGAAGAGACTTTGGAAAGAAATTAGTTATGATTATATACCGAGCAAGAATTTTACTCAAATGACGACATCTGAATTTCTTAATAATGGCATAGTCATTATTGGAAAACATATTTCAAGAGTTGTTATTAAGTCAATAGAACACTTGCCAAAATACGGTGATAAAATTTTAGTCAAATATGAAAAGAAAATCTATAAATGCAATGGCGAAATTGCAGCGGATTATATATTGAAACCGGAAGTTATTGCCGATTTTAAACGAATAAATTTTAAAGAAAATATATTTGAGTTTATAAGAAATAAACCTCTACCCGGGAATTCAGACTATTTGTCTGATGTTGAATTTACAAGATTATGCGAAAACATTCATCAATTAATCCCGAGAAAAATTGATAGGACTATTCATAAAAAATATAATTTCAGACCCGGATATTATTTAATAGAATATTATAATGGTGAAGTATTATATGACTATCATTGTATAAAATTAGGAATTAAGGGGTCCATCCCCAAACTCTGGGATGCTTTAAGTTTTGGTGAACCGACAGGAAATCAACAAGAGTTTGCTGATAACAAATACGTTTTAGTAGTTGCTGAGTGCAATTCTGAAAGCGAAGCTGTTCATTTGATAAAACAAAAAGATTCATATCCATTAGTTATTCTTCCATATAAAAAATATGACGGTAAAATTCTTGTCGGCAGATTATTCTATGATAAAAATTCTGCCGAAATAGAATTACAACGTCTTATTAATATGGGATTCAAAAAAGAATCAATGAAAATCATCTCTTTAAAATAAACAAATTACAACTTGTCTAATGCCTTGATAATACAAAAGATTGTCAAGGCATTAGTTTTGGTATAAAATTTGTATTAATAAGAAAATATATATAATAGCTTTCTTAATTGGAGAATTAAGTTGAAGAGATTAATAGCAATCATTATTATTTTGTTTTTAGGCTTTACGATAAATAGCAAAGCGCAAAAGTCCAATAGTTATTTCCAAACGACTACTCCTGACTATAGCTCAAGTATCCAAGCGATATATACTAATATTGATATTGTAAATAATTCTATTTCAAAGTTGAAGAGCAGGATAAGAAGCTTAAATTATAATTTAAATCATTACAAAAAATCTCAAAAACAACTTGATGATAAATTCAACTCAAATATAAAGCTTAATTCTGATGATATTAAAAAATTATACAAAGAATTTTACAATATCAATGTTGATTACAAAACAGTGCTTAAGCAAATTAAAGAGTTTTCTATCAGTTTGGATACATTGCAAAAACAATTAGTATATCAAGAGTTGATAACAAACAAAATAAATGATAATTTAATGAATCTAACAAAAGATTATTTCTTATTAAAAGACAATTTTAATAAAATACCAAAGATATATTTTTGCCCGGATTGTTATCCTAAATTTTCATTTTCATTTTCAGCAAATAAATATTTTACTTTTAATGTTAATGATGTAACTGCAACTCCAGCATATTCTCTTGAATTCATTTATAATCAAAACAAAAATATTAGTTGGTGGATTAATTATATGTCTCCTTTTTTTGTTACTATTACTTCGAAGATACAAGACAACTTGCAAATTAGCGACAAATGGAATACTGAATTGATTTCTGCGGGATCAATATATAAAAGCCGACCATTTCTTAAGAATACTTCATTTATAATTGGGGGTGGGATTTTTTGGGGTACTTCTAAATGGGATAAATATTTGAATAGTACAATAGGATTTACTCGAGGTCCAATTAAAAATGTTTATACTTATGGAGCCAACTTTAGAGCGGAATTAACTTATAACGAATTTCAAAATAAAAATCCACTGGAAGTTTTTATAGGAATTAATAGTTTAATCTCGTACAACAAAATAATTTTAGATCCTGGTTTAGACAAATCGCACGATTTAGGGAGATTCTTGCTCTATTTTTCAATAGGTATGCGATTTAATTTCTGGAATGAATAACAATTTTAAAGATGAAATAATAAAAATTTGGCTTTTATCATTTTTTTTAATATATTAATTTTTTTCTAATGTTGTTTCCTTCAAAGGAGTTGCTATGCGAATATTTAAGCTAATTTCCATTTTATTATGTTTAACTTTTGCACAATATAATGATTCAATATTGGCGCAAAATACCAATTCAAATAGTCAAGTTTCTAAGAAAATAAATAAATTTTCCGATTTGACTAAAACAAATAATAATCTAATTTTTGATAAGAACTTTATTGTTTATCCTGCAAATAAATTAAAAGATGCCGGATTAACAATTGAAATTTTAAATATTGATTTTTCATTGCTACCTGATTCCATTCGATTGTTCTGTTCGGTAACAGATAAAAATGGTCTATCCATTGCAAATTTAGCTCCTCCCTATAACATTAAAAATAAAAATTACTGGAAGAAATTAGTTGAAAGAATAAATAATGAAAATTATCAAATTAAAGATTTTCGGGTAATCGAAATTCATGAAAAGGAGTCACCAGGGTTTATTACATCTTTTGTTTTAGATTACAGTGGGTCGATGGGCGGCGAAATACCAAAAGTTGAATATGCAGTTAAAAGAGTAAAGAAATTTATAAGAATACACAAAGATAAGTTTGATCTTGTGCAATTCGATCAGAGAATATTTAATCCTATTAAGAAAACCGCAGATACTAGCAAATTGAATAATTTAATACCTTATGACAGTTTAGGAGGTGCAACTGCTTTTTACAATGCTTCTTATGAGGGCCTATCAAATATTTCAAAATCAAAAAAGCAAAAAGTTGCCATTTTATTTACCGATGGTCAAGACAACCAATCATTATTAAATGCTTTTGATATTATCACCAAAGCACGTAAAATTAATGCTAAAGTATTTGTAATTGGTTATGGCGGTGCATCTCAAGCAATATTAACACAAATTGCTACACAAACAGGAGGCAAAGCTTATTTCCCTAACAATTTAGATGAGCTTGATGACATTTTTTTTGATATTTATCAAAATTTGAACGTTTATTATGTAATTACTTACAAGCTAATAAAAAGAAAAGCAAATCTACATAATATAACAGTTTATTTTAATATTCCTACACAAAATAAATTGATTTTCAATTCAAGACTTTATTATTTAAAACCGGTTCCTTTTAAAGAAGATAGAAAATTTAGTTTCGCATTATTTGATGAAGGAAGCTCAACGGTTAGTTATAGATTTTATCCTGCGATTATCAATTTGTCTCGATATCTTAAAAATAATCCTAACTTAAAAATTAGTATATATGGGCATACCGATTCTTATGGTAACGAAGCTACACAAAAAGATATTTCTTTAAGACGAGCTTATGCAGTCGAAGAAATATTAATCAATAATGGAATAGATATAGACCAAATAGTCAATATTGATGGATTAGGCTTTGAAAAACCGATTTATCCCAATGATAAAAACAGCGAATGGAAGCGATATGAAAACCGAAGAGTAGAAGTTATATTTGAGAAGTGAATTTTCTATTAAGTAAAATAATTCTAAGTCGAAATTATTAAATATAAGAAAATCAATGTTGAAATTATCTATGATAAGAAGCAGTAAAGCAATAAAGATTGAAAGCTTAATATGAGAATTACCAAAGTAGTCTTTGTTTTTTTTATATTTCTAGCGATTAACATGGAGTGCCCCCAAAAAATTGGACAATGAGTTAAGATAGAAAATTCCAATGTATATATGACGGAGGTATTTATACCGGCGATGAATTAGCTAAGGGAAAAGAAATTGGAAAAGATGATGACTTTTTAATTGTATTAAATACTTTGTATAAAGGCAAGCAAGCAAAAAAAAGTATTAAGAAATAATCAAATAAAAGAGTTGATTTTGCATATATGAAAATAGTTTTTAGAAAGAGAAAATAATAAGCAACAGCGTTATATATTTGTTATTTAACATTTGTAAGTGATAGGGATATACAGCGATGAGATTAAAAACATTTGTAAAATGGTATTAGCTAAATACAACAAACAGTCCCTTATATGCACACGATAAATTTATAATAATCTGTAACATTATA
>CAZVPQ010000131.1:0-6471 GCA_964628675.1 uncultured Hyphomicrobiales bacterium
TTTCAGTCATTCTGAGTGGAACGAAGAATCTCTTCTTTTGGCTTTTTGCATTGTTGTTCAATCGTTAAGAGGAGATTCTTCACTACGTTCAGAATGACAATCTAATTTAGCACTTCGACTTCGCTTAGGATAACTTATCTTTTCCAAACCGAGCGTAGTCGATGTATGTCGTAAATTTGAAATTTTCAATAATTGCGTAGCATCGGCTACTCTTAAAATGCTAATGCGACAAAATCAACTTTAAAACTTTTATTCGCTTGGCAACACTAATTTTGACAAAGTAAATACCGTTGATCATATCGGCAGTATTTATATCAATACTATACTGCCCCTGATCCAATCTTTTATCAAATATATTTCTTGCTTTGTTACCTAATGAATTATATAAAACCATACAAACATTACTTGATTTGTCAACAGTGAAATTGATTTTAGCAAAATCTGAAACAGGATTAGGAGCTATTGTTATATTGTTGATTGGAACAAATTCCTCATCAACTCCAACTTCCCTCATCGTAGAAAATGTCCAAATATTGGAAAAGTCGCTCATCGCATCATTTAATATAGCTTTAACTCTCCAATAATACGTACTATCGTAATCCAAAATATGATCAGGTATTTTATAACTTGTATCTGCAATTGTGTATTCAACTAAGGTATCGGCAAAACTTTCGTCAGATGATAGCTGAATAAAATATTTATCGGCATTTGGAACAAGTGCCCATTTTAATGTTATATTCAAGGTCAAACTATCGCTATTATTTTCAGGTGAAATTAACTTTGGAGGATTTAAATTCAATTCTTCTGTTGTGAAACTTGAAACCTCAGACCAATCTCTATCAAAATTATGTATCTTTGCTTTGACTCGCCAATAATACTTTGTTGTGAAATCTAATTTGCCCTTTGGAGCAACTAAGAAAGTGTCCGGAACAACTAAATCAATTACATTATCACTAAATGAATTACTCGTGGAAACCTGTAAATAATAATCTGTAGCATCTGTCAATTCGTCCCAAGAAAAATGGGTAAGAACCGGAATATTTTCAGAATTATCCGCAGGAGTTAACAAATTAGCTTTTGTTATAAATTGTTTTTCAGTTTTAAAAGAAAATATATCAGACCAATCACTTTTCCTTGAACCCTTTACTACCATCACACGCCAATAATAATCCATATCATTTTCTAGTAAAGAATCCGGCAATTGAAATTCTGAATTAGTTAAAATTGTATCCAAAATTAAATGCTTGTCGAATTTCTCTGATTTAGTAGATATTTGTAAAGAATAATAATCAAAATTCTGAGCATCATCCCAATCTAATAATGGGTTAATAATTAAGTCGATTGTTTTATCAATTGGGGATAATAAATTTACAGCTAAAAACAAAGGTGGCACATCCATTACGTAAATTCCGGTACCATTAGTTGCGGCATATATTTTATTGTTATCAACAGTAATATTGTTTACATTCAAATAAGCTAATCCTTCGTTTAAAGTATGCCAAGATTTTCCATTGTTTGAACTGAAAAGCACACCAACATCTTCATTGCCAATACTGGATTTTACATTAGCAAATATATTTAAACCGGAAATAGAAATCGAAGCAACATATTGATCCTCCCAACCAACATTAGAAGTTTCCCAAGATTGACCTTTGTCGTAACTCGTGTATATTACAGCAGGAAAAAGTTTCTCAGGATAAGTACCAACTACTAAAATATCATCATTTCCCGTAACAACATTTGTTGATAAATTAGTCATACCATAATTTGTAAAATCCCAAGTTTCGCCATGATCAGTTGAAAAATATATATTCCCTTCTGTTGCAACATATATTTCTTGATTTGAATTAATATAGATGGAATTAATTCGATGAGTCTCCAAAATGGGCGATACTTTGTCCCATCGCCATCCATCGTTAGTCGAACGATACATACCTTTATCAGTACCAATATATAGTTCTTCACCGTTTATGGCAAAATTATTAAGTACTCTATTCTCCAATCCACTATTTCGATATTCCCAAATAACCCCGTCATTGGTATTAGAAAAAATCCCCTCGGAAGACAAAACAAATAACTCTTCACCTTTAAAAATCATATCAATAATTCTATAATTACCGAGATTCATATTTTCCCAAGTTTGCCCTTTGTCTTTACTAACAAACACTCCATTTCTTTGCGTACCTGCATAAATTTTATCACCTCGTGCTAAAACTTTAGTAACAATTTGATTAACAATACCATTATAAGTATCAACCCAATTATTACCGAAATCAGCACTCACAAATAATCCGTATTTAGTACAAGCATAAAGAAAATTTCCAACTAAATGTAAATTCCCTACAACATATTTTTCCAAACTACTATTTATTTTCGTCCAAGTATTCCAAGCATAAGTAGCAACAAATAAACCTGAATCTCTACCAACTATTAAATATGGTCCGGTTGAAATCATACTGTTTATTACGCCTTTTCCAACTGCTGAAGTCGCTGTGTACCAATCTAAACCGTTATTCGAAGAATACTGAATTATAAGATTTGTAGCTATAAAAATATCTTTATCATTAATGGCAATCAATTTAGTATTGAAATTTGTATTTCTTAAGTGTTCCCAATTTTCACCATAATTACCACTCAAATAAGCACCCGTTTGGGTTGCCGCATAAATGGCATTTCTATAAACAGTTAAACTGTTTACATTTTTGTTATCCAAACCATTATTCTTTGCTAACCAGTTCTCTCCATAATCAGTCGAAACAAAAACACCACTTCCGAAAATTGAGCAATATATTTTATCTTCTAATTTTACTAATGATGTAAATGAAAAGGTAGGCAAGCCATTATCAGCGGCTTCCCAAGTTTTACCGAAATCATGAGACACAAAAATATTCTCTCCATTTTTTGCAACAAAGATTTTTGACTCTTTAATTAATACATAATCAACTCTCAAAAAAGGTAAACCTTCAGAAATATCTGTCCACTTATTTCCGATGTCAGTACTTAAAAATACTCCTCCACCGGAAGTACCTGCCACATAGTTATCTCCTTCATTATCAATAGTTAAAATATTGCCTCCAAAAGGTCCGGGAAGTTGTTCCCAATTCTCCTGAGCTACTATCAAAGTAGAAGAAATCAAAAATAGTGTTATAATTAAAAACAGTTGTGAAAAATGTGATGAAGTTTTCATAATTATCCCAATTGATAAATGCTAAAATTCAATTTATGAAATATAATGATTAGTATTGATAAAACAAAGACAGAAATTTAATAATATGAAATAATGAAAAAAAACCTCGTTAAAAATAACGAGGTCTAAATTGATATTGAATATTGAAATATTAATTCCCCTTGATTTCCCAGTATAAATCTTTTCTTAACTGCTTTATCCAATCCTGATACATTTGGAGTTGTTTGTAAGAAGTAGCTCTTTGCTTAATTAACTCAAAATCTTTTTTTATGTCAGGTTGGTGTTTGGGTATATGCTTTTTCAAATAAATTATATGAAAAGCTTTTTTAGTTGGTTCAGTATTATAAGACATTGGATCTGTAACTTCCCCATCTTTCATACTCGTAATAATATCTTTAAATGAAAGGGGAATACTTTCGAGAGGCAGAGTTCCAATATATCCGCCAAAACCACGTGTATCTTTTTCTTCGGAAAATCTTTTAGCTAACTCTTCAAAATCAACACCTGCTTTAACACTATCTTTTAAAGTCAACAACAATTTTTTTGTTCTCTCAATATCTTTTTCTGTTTCCCCAACTCTAAATAAAATATGTCTAACAAGTACTGAATCTTTTTTCTTTTTCAAGGTTTGGATAAGATGGAAACCAAAAGGAGTTTCAACAGGCATAGATATTTTCCCCGGTGCAAGCTCAAAAGCCGCCTTTTCAAACTCATGGAGGAATTTTCCTTTGGGTGCCCAGCCAAGATTACCACCATCAGAAGCACTACCAGGATCTTGACTATACTTCATTGCAAAATCTTTAAAATCTCCACTGCCATTAATTATAGAATCTCTTACTTTGCTTGCTAATTCAAAAATCTTTTCTTTTGCTTTTCTTGAACTGACAACATATCTAACAATATGATATAAAACATATTGCTCAGGAATCTCGGGCAGGCTGTCTTTGTATTCATCAAAAAACTTCTGCACCTCATAAGGAGAAACATTGATATTGCCAAACTTCTCTTGCTGTAATTTTTGACCCAAAAGTTTTTTTCTAATGTTGTCCCTATATTCATATTGGATTCTAGTCATTGATTTGCCATAAACATCTTCAATCCTTTTGACAGAACCGTAATAATTAACTAAGTTTTCTTTAAATCTTTCCCATTCCTGATTAATTTCATCGTCTGTAACAACAATAGAATCTTCAATGGCTTTTGCAATAACTAAATTTTCATCAATCAAAGACTTAAGTACTTGATTACGAATTTCAGTATCATTAACATCAATTCCGGGGTTCTGTTGTTTTAAAACCATTATTTGCCCGTCAACATCAGATTTCATAATGATTTCATTGCCAACAACAGCCACTATCTTATCTAAAACTTCTCCTTGACTGATTTGCGACCACAAAGGAGCAAGCGAAATCAAAACAATGAATACAATAAAAAGATATTTTTTCATCTTTTTCCTAAATTTCTTTATTTATTTTTTTTCTTTAAAAGCTTAACAATGTCATTTAATCTTTTCTTGTTAATTATTACTTTGTGTTTTGCTCTAACTTTATCAAGCCATTTCTCAGTTAATTTTTTCTGAGTTAATTCTTGAAAAGCAGGAGCAAAATCAGAAATAGCCTCAGTAAAAGTTTTCATTCTAACGGGATAAAATTTATTAAGTTTAATTATACTATACCCACCTTCATTTTTTTGCGGGGTCAAATATTGTCCTTCTTTCAAGTTATTATCTTTTGCAATTTCAGCTAATTTATTTTCATCAGCAGCAAGTTGTCCCCAATGACCTTTTTTTTCTCTAAATCCTTTTCTTTCGGTTTTAATTCCTGCTAATTGATCAAAGTCTTTACCATTTTTAAGCTGACTATAAATTTGATTAGCAACAGTATCCGATAAAACAAAAATTTCGCTAATATCATATTTGGGCTTGGTCATATACTTTGATTTCCGTGTCTCCCAATACTTCATAGCTTCTGTGCTATCAAATTTTAATTTGTCCCAAACTTCAATTTGTTCTACTTTAAACAATAAAATGCCATCAACAAATTCCTTCATAAGTGCCGAAAACTCAGGATATTCTTTTTCTAAATATTTAGTTGCTTCATTTAAAACCATTGGTGATACAATTTTATCAATGGCTTTTAAGATACCGTGCTTATTCAAAGCAGAACCTCTAAGTTCAGGTTTTATTGACAACAACTTAACAAATTCGCCAACTGAAGTCGTTTCATTCAAAAAAGTAAATAATGTATTTGAATAGAAATCAATAGGAATTTTAGAATCCCAATCCTTACCTAAACTTGTTTTATTTGTATCAACAAAAGTCAATAGTTTGTTTAAAGTATTATTATTAACATTAAATTTATAAAGTTTGTGCAAGGAATCCAAGAACTCTTTTTTGTCATTTTCGTAATATGATTTTTTATAAATAGATTTTAAATCTTTTAATTCTAATTCTTTATTATAACCTCGGGTAGAGTCTCTTTTAATAAAATGATAACCATATACAGTTTGAACTTTTCCTGAGACTTGACCATCTTTTAATGAAAAAAGAGCCTTCTCAAATTCGGGAACAAGCTTTCTATTGTTTTTTTCATATCCTGTTGAACGAGAATAAAATCCACCCAAACTACCACCATGTTCGGCACTACTTTTATCATTAGAATATTCTTTGGCTAATTTAGCAAAATCTTCTCCATTTTTTAATTTTGCAGAAACCTCATCAGCAATTTTCTTAGCTTTAGAACTATCCATTGGGTCCTCAGCAATAAGAATATGACTTGCAGAAACTAACTCTCTTGGTTGGACATCTAAAAGCTTTAAAATAAAATAACCATATCTTGTTTTTATCAAATTTGGATATACTTGTTTTTTTTGTAAAGTAAACATAGCATTTTCGAGAGGACGTTGAAGTGTACCTGCTGTAACCCAAGTATTGATTTCTCCTCCAAATTTTGCAGTTTGCGGATCTTCAGAAGAATCTCGAGCCACTTTATAAAAATCGGCACCATTTTTAATTAAATTCAAGCAACTAATTGCTTTTTTATATGCTTTTACGGAATCATTTTTTGGTTTTGGAGGCAAAGTAAATACTATGACACTAATTCTATATTCTTTATCTCTTCTATTAAGCATTTTGTTCAACCACGGTTTCATCAATTTCTTTTCATAAAAATATGATTCGGCTAATATTTTTCGATTCTGGGCAATATCAGCTAATACAGATGAATCTTTGTCATACCCTCTATCAATAGCATTGATTACTTTTAATCTATAATTAATATATAAAT
>CAZVPQ010000132.1:0-6429 GCA_964628675.1 uncultured Hyphomicrobiales bacterium
TTTGCTCTGATTTGTAATATAACAAATACAAAAACTGTTCTTTTATTCTAATTAAAAATACGATAATATCTAAGAAAAATCAAGATTATATCAACTAAATGCAAAAAAATCATAACTTTGATTATGATTTATTAAATATTTTTAGTATTATATAAAAATTTATTTATAGAAGATATGGAAAAAATGTTTTTAGGGAATAAAATGAAAATTAAAAATTATATTTTTTTGTTTTTTGCTTATGTGATTAGTGCTACATCTCAACCTACAATATCTTATATTCTTCCTGATTTAGGTACACCGGGAATGGCAACATATACTGAGATAATAGGTCCTTTTAACCCTGACGACCCTACTACAAGTTTACGAAATTTCGGTTCCGATGGGTTTAAAATTAATAATACAGGTGCTAATTTTAGAGTAAGATGTTTAAATTCGTCAGATACGAGTAAAATTACTATCGGACCTTGTGTTATTAGTTGGGGCGGTAGAATGGTGTCCACACAGATTTTTGTAAATCCGAATCTTATTCCTAATACTTGGGACTGGGAAGCATTAGATCCTGAGTTCAAAATACCAATTGTTGTAGAAATATCTCCGGGAGTTGTTTCAAATGCAGATACTTTTTATATTGTTCAACCTCAACCGCTGGGTGATATTAGTTCCAATACCGAAAGAGTTATCGGTGCGGGAACATTAGGCAAAAGGTCTCGCAGAGGTGCTATGCTGATTGATTCATTAATTTTAGCAAATGATACTTATACTATTTCAAAGAGTGATTGCGATCCTAATACACTCGGCAATCAGGGATACCTTCCTATTGTTATTATTTCAAAAGGGAATATTCGAGGAGGACCTAATACAGTAATTAATGTCAGTGGCGAAGTGCCTCGAAATGGACACGGTGGAAACGGTGGACCCGGTGGAGGTGGTGGAGGAGGTAGATTTTGTGATTCAAGATCAGGTGATGACGGTGGAAGCGGTTTTACCAGTGGCGGATATGGTGGTAAGAATAATGCATTATTAGGTGGTGGGGATTTTAAATCATACGGTTTGGGTAGTGGAGATGGTGGTTTTAGTTTAAACCAAGTCTATCCACCGAAAAATTCAAAGTCTAATTATGAAGCCTCAGGCGGCGGCACAGGACATCCTTTTGGGAAATCCGGAATTGGTACCGGTGATGGGAACTCCGATAATCCTGAAGGTGGTTATGGAGGAGGAAGTGGATTCACACAAAAGAAAACAGGTGGTTCGGGTGGATATGCTTCTGCAGGTGCTAATAGTAATAATAGTCAACAAAGTGGTGGCAAAAAACATGGGGATGATATGGGTGTGCCTTTGGCTGGTGGTTCGGGTGGTGCAAGTGGCAATCCTAACTTTTTCCCAAGTGGTTGTGCCGGCGGTGGCGGTGGCGGTGGCGGAGCTATACTCCTTTATGCTCCTTTTGTAAAAAATATTGCTCTTATTTCTAATGGTGCTAATGGACAAGACGGAACTGACGGAGCAGCTACTAGGGGTGGAAGTGGCTCGGGTGGTCTAGTTAATATGAGTACAAAGCTTCCTTTAAATATTTTGACTTTGCAAGCATCAGGCGGAAAAGATGAAAACGGGAATATGAATGGTGGTGCAGGGCGTATGCGATATGATGTTCCGCAATGGATGGGCGATAATACAAATATTCCTCCTAATGCTTCTCACTATAGAGGTCCGACAACTGATACAACAACTTTTATCAAAAGAAAAATGACTATTACCGGTAGCAGGGATGATAATAGTAATATTTGGTTTTATTTAAAGCCTCAATCAGGTGACTGGTTTGGAATAATTAATCCTATATATACAGGAAATAAATGGAGTTTGGATTTGGACTTGTCCGGTAAAACTTATGGTTTTGATTGGTGTGGGGATTCCTTATTTTATTTTGTTGCTCTGCAGGAAGTCAATGGTACAAGTGGTGATATTGCTAATCATAATATGGTGCCTGATTTGGTGTTTTCGCAAGCGGCATCAAATATTTTTAAAGTTATTCCTGATATTCACGGCGATTCAGTTAAGTATATGCATATTGTTAAATGCGATGGAACTGAAAGCGATTCGGCTTCGTTTGAGATAAAAAATGCGGGTGGACCAACTTTACAATTAGATTTGGCAAATGCTTATTTTGAAGCACCTGCAAACGGTTTGAGCTTTAACGGTTTTGAATTAATTAAACCGAATCCTCCTCAATTGACAAATCTTGCTTCTTGCGAGTCAACTACTATGACGGTCAAATATACTTATCAAACGGGGCAAAAAGGTTCAACAGGTGCTGTATTGTTTATTCCTCATAATGATAGTTCCATTCCGAGAAAAAATCCTTGGGAGATTAAATTTATTGTTAATATTGATACATTTGCAATTCAATCTTTCTATAATAATACTGAACTTACTACAAACAATGTTTTGCTTCTTGATTCTGTATGCTTGAATACGGCTGTTTCAAAAAGATTTAATATAAAGAATAATTCAAGTTTGGATATTACTCTTAATAACTTTGTGTTTTCCGATAATTCCGGCAAATTTTCAGGTTCTTCGGTCAATGGTAATATTATTGCGGCAGGCAGTAATGTTGATGGCGAAATAGTTTTCAGCGGGGGCGATACTGTCGGACAATATACTTCGCGGGTTTACATTAAACCTATTGAATGCGATAATGCCATTGATTCTTTTGATGTTGTTGTTAATGTTGTTGCTGTCGATATTGCTTTCGAACAGAATTCAATTGAATTAGATACTCTTGATTTTGGTACTGTCAAAGTAGGTGCAACTAAAACTCTTAATGTAAAAATCAAGAACAAAGGTACAATCCCTGGGTTAATTCAAAATCCACCACAAATTTTACCAATAGGACAAACTAATTTTAAAATAACTAATATTACTCCTGCACTTCCTTATGTATTAGATAGAAAAAGTGGTAATGATTTGACTGTAGCTATAGAATACAAACCGACAACAGAAGATAATCATAGTGCTACATTGACTTTGCAATCGGAAAATAATAATTTACCATTGTCTTGCGAAGATGAAGGTGATTTATTGCTTCTCGGCAGAGGTATTCGGTCTAAAGTATCGTTGACTCCCATTGATTTTGGGTTAAACGCAATTTGCGAAAGCTTGAAATATGATTCGATTTTAGTAACAAATAGTGGTGCTTCAATTAAAATTATTTCCAACGGTGATATAATTGGGCAGGATAAAGATAATTTCAAAATAATTAATCCAAAAAATGCTCCCTATGATTTATTAAACAGTGATAGTGTCTATTATATGATTGAATTTGACCCTTCGGTCGGTGCTATAGGTCAGAAATCCGCAACTTTCCATCTTGTAACCGATGATATTGCCGATAGAGATATTTATACGGATATTTCAGCCGAAACTGATAGTTTGAGAGTTTATGCAGTGCCTGATTTTATTAGTTTCGGAGGCATTCCTGTTCCAAAAGATACTTCTGCCGATATTCAAATAGTTAATAGCGGGCAATTTGATGTTACTATCGAAAAAGTTATTGTGGACGATCCTCTTGTTAGCATTAGCCCAAATATTTCAAATCAAATATTGCCGGTAAAAGGGGCGAGTTTGAATTTGAAGGCAACAGTTAGTTTCAATGAATACAGAAAAATAAATGCAAAAGTAAAAGTGATTATTTCAAGTCCCTGCAATGATACTTTGACAATTACTTTGAGTGGCGAAGGGCTAAAAGGTATGTTCAGTTATCAAACCGATTTGTCTTTTGGCAATATTGCTTTTTGCAATGATTCAACACTTGAATACAGTTTGCTTAATCTCGGCGACCCGCCTATAGAAATAAAAAGTATGCAAATTGTGCCAAAAGATGATTGGACTTTATTTACTTTGCAAGGACCTGACCCGAGCGGAACTATATTGAAGAAAAATGAATCTTATAAAAGAGCTATTACTTTTCAACCTGCTAATACGAGTGAAGGGGACAAGATTGCTACACTCCAAACAAAAATTGAGGTGAATGCACAAGAGCAAGATTTGACTACATTGCTCCGCGGCACACGTGAGTCGGGATTGTTATCCCAACCGAATGAAGTTAATTTTGGATTTGTAATTGTCGGTTCCAATGATAATAAAAGTTTAAAATTAACTAATGTTGGGAAAAAGAATGTTACGATAAAATCTCTTTTCTCTTTGCCGAATTATCCAAATATTTTCATAATCACACCTAATCAATTAAACAAGCCTGTGGATTTGGCTCCCGGAGATTCTATAATGTTTAATGTTAAATTTATACCACAGTTAGCTGTTGAATATATTGACACTTTAAAATTGAAAATTAGTTCTCCTTGTCCCGAAACAAGGAAAGTACTTTTAAAAGGTAATGGTAAACCTGCTTTATCATCAAGAGTATGGATGCCGAATTTGACTTTAAAACCTTATTTGCGTGATTACCATTTGCCTATTTATATGAGGTTCGATGAAGCTGGAAATGATATGAAAGATATTGCATTTAATGCTGAAATAAAATTTGCGGCTTCAGTTTTTTATCCGACTGGAATAAGTCCTAATGCTCAGATTGTTAGCAATTCTGTTGATAATTCTAATAATCGTATTTTAAATATTAAAGCGTCGGGAGTAAGTATTAATGATAATGATTCTACAATGATTTATATTATCGGTAGTACTCTTCTTGGTAATATGTCTTCTACAGATTTAATTTTCAATTCATTTGATTGGGATATGGCGAATGTGATTTCCTCTGTGCAACCCGAGAACGGCAGTATAGATTTATTAATTTGTAGAGAAGGGCAAGACAGGTTGTTAAATTATGGGAAACCATTGTATTTTTCCATTCAACCCAATCCTGCAAGTGATGAATTGCAAATCAAGGGTAATGTACTCGAACTTGGGCTGTATAAAATTGAACTAATAAATCTGCAAGGTAAAAAGCAAACTATAAAAACTTGGTTTGTGAATAAAGATGATAATAAAAATTTTGATTTTAAAATTACTCTTAATGATTTAACTTCAGGGTTCTACTTTATTGTTTTGAAAAGTCCTGCAAGAGTAAAAGCACAATCATTGTTTATAATAAAATAAAATTAATGGAAAATTGAGGTTAAAGATAAATGTATAGGAAAATAATAATCAGCATAATAATATTGATAATTCCTTTTTCGATTATGAAAGCGGAAGATAAGCCATTGTATTATTTAGGTGCTTATGGTTCGTTAAATTTGAATAAACACATAGCGGATTTTCAAAAATTAGGTAATTATCCCAATTGTTGTCAAAAATTTAAATTTGGTGATGGTACGGGATTTTCCTTCGGAGGATTATTTGAAATTGAATTGAAAAAAGTTATATTTTTCGGTACTCGCATTGGGTTTTCATCTTTGGGTGCCACTTTGGAAAGACAAGAAACAATAGGAAATGCACAACGATTTTTAAGTAATGGTGATACAATAGTAGCTTATGCAAAGACAAAACATAGTTTGGATTCCAAATTGTTTACTATTAATATCGAACCTTATATCAATTATAAATTTTTCGGTGTTCTCAATAGTTATATGGGTGTTAATATTGCTTATTTGATGACTGCACAATTCAGTCAAAAAGAGGAATTATTAGAACCTGACAATGCAACTTTCCTTGACGGCAGAGTAATACAGAATGATTATTCAAATAAGGAGATACCAAATAAAAGTACTTTGTTATTTTTCGGCGTTTTCGGATTGGGATATGATTTGCCTATTGGTGGGGGCGCTTTGCTTACACCTGAAATTAAATATTATCTTCCTATTAATAATATTTCCGATGTCAGTTGGAAAACTTCTTCTTGGCAATTCGGTGCTGCGTTGAAGTTCCCTATTTATCCACCAAAAGTTTTGCCTGTTATTCGAGATACTATTTTTGTTCGTGATACAAACGTTGTTGCTATTTTAAATCTTGAAAAGGAAAATATTAAGCTGGTAAGTCGTAATTTGAAATACAAAAAGATTGAGGAAGATGATGTAATTATTGATAGAACTATTATCAATGAAAATTACGAAAAGCAAGTTCCAAAATATGTAAATCTCGAAGCATCAATAACCGTAACAGGAATTAAAGAAGACGGCACAAAAATAAAAAATCCTGTTATTACTGTCGAAGAGACTGAAGTAGAGCAAGGATTTCCGCTATTGCCTTATGTTTTCTTTAAAAAAGGAAGTTCTGCTTTAAGACAAAGCTCGATGAATTTATTAAGTAAAGATGAAACTTTAAATTTTTCAGAAGATTCTTTGCCGCGAAATACTTTAAAAATTTATTCTAATCTTTTGAATATTATTGGTGAGAGATTGAGAAAAAATCCTAATACATCAATTACTATCGTAGGTTGTAATAATGATTTGGAAGAGGAGGCAAATAATTTATATTTATCCAAAC
>CAZVPQ010000133.1:0-6408 GCA_964628675.1 uncultured Hyphomicrobiales bacterium
GCAGAGAGTTGTTTTTCATCAGCTTTAAGAAGCACATCAATTATTAATTTTTTGTTTTTCATATTATATCTACAAAGTGGTTAACAAAGGTAAATTAAGAGCAATTTTGCTATGACGAGCCAAGCCACGTTCTGTAATAAACTCGAAAGCGGATATCAGAGCATCGGGAGCGTCATCTGTTTTATTAGATTTCTTCGATGTAAAAGAAAACAATTGTCTTTTAAATCTTTCGCCTTCAGGCGAATCGGAGAAAGCGGAGTTAAACAAAATCCTTTTTTGCGAATAAGCCATTTGGCAATTTTTAGCAAGGTCGTCAACTCTGTAGCGTTTATATTCAACAGAAGAGTATGGAACAGAGTTAATTCTGCTCCAATTTTTAATATTATTAGACCAAGTTGACTCTTGGGTTACATTGCCGTCGAAAGCGACAGCCGAGAGATTAAGTCCGCCGAAGCGAATATTCATCACAGCGTCGAGCAGTTCGTTGGAATTATCAAAGCTTTTGCAGACAGCATCGGCGACATAGTATAAATCTGTTTTTGACGAATAAAGAAGAGCGACGATAGCGGTAGTATCGCCTTTGCCTTTTTTCGCAAGATTAGGGTCGCAGAAAACAATACCACGGGCATCCGCAGGCAAATCACCCGGTTTATAGGTTTGGAAATAATCACGTTTAAAGAATTCGCCTTCAGGAGGTGCAGGAGATTGTTGATATTCGCCCAACCAGTTAGATTCATCAGCAACACCGAGCAAATATTTAAGTTCATCGACAGAGCCGGCAGGATATTTTTCATACCAAAGCGAGCCTTTTTTAATACGAACACCGGCAACATTTTTTTGTTTATCGCTCCAAGCCGGGAATTCATAATAATGCCAATTAGGATAAAGCAGATTATTATCAGCCATTTTCTTTAGCTTATTAGTAGCGCAACGTTCGTCGAAGTTATTAGCAAGCACTATAATTGTACCATCTTGAGATAAAGATTGATATGCCTCGACTACAAGCTTAATTCTGGCATTTGTTTGCTCTTCGTTTATTGCAGATTGTCGAGTTTCGAGGTCATCAATGAGGATAAATTCAATTCTATCGAACAATTTGGTAGTACCACGGACAGAACGACCTTCGGAAAAAGTCATAACACGTGAAGATGTGCGAGAGACTTTAGATTTCAGTGTTAGCTGGTCGGCATTAGACTCGACGAATTCGCCATCAAAGTCATATTGTATTTTTGGCATATTAAGAATATCGTCAATATCGGCGAGTATATTCCGAGACTGAGGCAAAGTAGCCGACATAACGCCTGAGAGTTTTAGCTCTTTCTTCAAAATCAGCCAAGCGAGGTATTTTTTAATTGTTGCTGTTTTACCGTGTTTACGAGCGGCGGCAATAATATGAACACCGGGCAATTGAGCAATATTCACAATAGCGCGTTGGAAAGCACCTTCCGGGGCATAGCCGTCATTATATAAATCCGGAGGGAAATAAATATGGTCAAACTTCCAAAAATCATCAGAGCGGGCAATTCTTTTGAGGCATGCAATATCGGACATATCGGAATCCGCCCAAGGCGAACCCGGCGAGAAATCAAGTGAATTCTTTACATCATCAGCGAAGCGATCCATTTGGATATTTATTTTTGAGAAATTTTCCATTTTTCGAGTTCCTCTCTATAAACTTCAATAATTCGTTCATCTGAGGCGTCCGGTTCATATCTGCGAACGATGGAAGCGACGATTGACGCATCAGTTTTTTTAATATGTGATTCAAGACGAACCTGTTGCAATATTTTGCGGGCAGAGAATAATTTATCAAGCAAAGCGATGCGTTGGTCGGCTGGCATATTCTCGTCGGCTTCGAGTTGGGCGACAGCCTGATGATATTGTCTTTCAAGAAGAGTATCAGCATCTGTTTTGGCTTTAATTATGCCCGTATCAATTTTTTTAGAACGAGGTGAGTTTTCGGAAAACTTACCTTGGCGATAGCGTTTAACTGCGTTATAGGCTTGATTATAAGTCACCTTGTATTTGGTTGCTACTTCGGTGATTGGGATATGTGGGTTATTCTCGGCATATCTGCCAATCTGTTTTGCTTTATAAGTTTTTAAAGACGGTGCTTTTGTTTTGTGCATTTTAATTTCTCCCAGCAATAAACGATTTGTTAGTATTATAATTCAAAAACAGTTGTTTAAATTTGTCATAAGGCATATTTATAACGAAAATAACTTCGCCAACATCATCACAAAGAACGCAGGCATCTGCCATAAGCTTATGTTCCCAGAAATGATGGATACAATTTAAATCAATAGATGCTTTTGCCCAGAAATCATTTGTTATGCCAAGCTCGGCATTTTTGATATTTGTAAGCAAGATTTCGGTTTCGATAAAATTATTCATATTATGCCAACTCCAGCATAGTTGAGAAAGTCGATATACATACGGAAGCGTCGGCATTCGTTTGTGCGAATTCGATAGAAAGCAAATCGCTTATATACGGAAGCTCTAATAGAGATACGGAAGCATTTGTACATATACGGAAAGCGTTGCGGCGTGCTTTATCATCACCCATAAACGAAGGAGACAAGCAGACGAGTTCAATTTTACAATCCAAAAAAGCCGGTGGATTGGCAGGCGATTTAATTTCTTGCGAATCCAAGTCAGGGCTGATAAATACATTTACCGAGGGAGCCATAACTTCACGGTTACCTTCGACGATAGAATCCGTATCGACACCAATATCGGCTGATTTTGATTTTAACTGTGTCATTACAGCATCGGATAATTCTTCAAAAATCATAATTGACCTCCTTCGATTTCCCCGAAAGTAGCGAATTCCGTGTTACTATCCGAGGGGTCATATTTGTTTGAATGCTGTTTAAGAATATTGATAGCAATTTGATAATCTCCGGATATTTCGTTTAGAAGCTCTTCGGATTTGGTAGATATGAAAGCCGAAGCAATTTTTTTGATAATATAAGCGGCGGGATAATGAACCCAAGCGGGAGAGTCGTTGACATCTCCGGGTATATCAAGCCCTGTTACATCGCTAATAATTTCAGCGGCGGCAGATTCGACATCAACGAAAACGCCAGTTTGATTTAAAGCTGATTGTATAGCATTCGGCAAATAATTTTTAACTTTATCAAAAGTTGTAAAAGGCATTATATCACTCCTATAATTTAATAATTAGCAAATTTAATCGAATACTTGAAAATTAATGTGTTATATACACATACGGCATATTTTATTATTTATAATGTCTGAAATTTGCACTAAAAACAAAAGGGAAGATTGGAATGAACAAAATAATTGAATATTTAAAATCGCTATTTGGCAATGAAGCAGGCAAAGAGCAAGCTATTAACGACTTGGCAAAAGAGATTGAGACTGCAATAAAGAATGAAACAGCAACGGCTCTATCGGTAGCCGGCGATAAAAACAATAGCAAAGCTCCGGATATGCAAACATCTGCGGCGAGCAATCCGGACATTCAAAAAATCTTAAATGCTTTCGATACAGTGAAAGCCGAGAATAAGAAATTGTCTGATGCATTAGCCGATGTCTTGAAGAAAGATACCGACAGGGAGAATGCTTTAAAAACCAAGGCTGAAAAGGAAACAGCCGAGAGGATAGCGAAAGCATTGAAAGAGGCGAACGAGGACGGAAGGATACCGCCGAAGAACGAGGAATTAAACAAAAAATATAAAACGCTTTTAGAAAAAGACTATGAAACGGCGAAATCGATAATAGACACTTTGCCGAAAATCACAAAAATAGAAGAATCGAATACGGGAGACGACGGACAAACCGGTAATTCGGGTATTGGGCAGTTTGCATCAAGGCAAAAATTGATAGAGGAGGCGAAGGAAGCGTTTAAAACAGACAATGAATAAAGAGCAAAGGGGCAAGCCCCATTGCTTCCGATGAATGAAAGAGCAATAGGGCAAGCCCAATTGCTTCCGAAAGAAATAAATAATTATTATGATTTTATAAAAAAGGAGAATTTTAAATGAAAATTAATCAAATATCGCAAGGATCAGCAGTAGATTCCTCTGAAAAATTAACCAAACTCGCCGTAAGCGAATTCGTTAATACTTTCCCGCTTTCGGATTTTGCCGAATTTTATGCAATTACGGGTAATGCCGACACGCCGAGGAAAGTTGACGGCAATATGACGGCAGGCGATAATCGTACAATCGGTACAGATTACACAGCTAAAACGAACACTCCTACATTTGGTTCGATTGCATTGAAAATTTATGGAGACAAAGTCAAAACAGACCTTGCTTATCAAAGAAGAGGCATTGATATTGGGAGCCAAAGAGCCTTAGACCTTGCGAACTTTTCAAGAAGTTTAGGCAGGTATTTTATGGATTCGATAATCAATGATGCAATTAGTGCGAGCAAAATCTCGGGTTTAAAAGAGCAAGCGGATTCATTGAGTCGAAAAATAGTATTCGATACTGCAAATGGCGGGGCTTTGCCTACCGGCAATGCATCGACAGATAGAAAACAACAGATGAAGTTTATGGAGTGGCTTGATGCACAGATTCAAGATATAGCAGGCGGACCGCAAGCCATAATGGCAAACGGAGCGTTTATTTCACGGTTGGAATCAATCGGGAAAGAGTTTGTTACTACTAATTTAGTCCAAGATATTTACGGAGCGAACCAAATTATCAAAACATACAAGCAGATTCCGATTGTAAACTTAGGATTCAAAGCGAACAATAGCGGATTAATAATTCCGACAGATGAAGACGAAGGAACGAGTACAGGTGTTTGCACCTCGCTTTATTTAGCACGATTCGGAGAACAAGCTGATGTAACATTAGCAACTAATGTCGGATTAGATGTGAAAGATATGGGATTAGTCGGGACGGAATATTTGACAATGGTTGAATTTGATGTCGATTTAGCCATATTGAATGATAAATCATTCAAGAGATGCTCGGGGATTATATTATAATTAAGAATTGACAATAAGTGGAACAATGGGGCAAGCCCCCATTGCTTCCGAAAGAAATATAATGATGATTGATAGTGTGATATGGTGGATGCTTTCCGGAATAATAACCATCTTGTTAATTATGGCGGGATGGTTATTAAAAAAGCAAATAAGCAGTATATTAAGCGAGTTAAGACGTATGAATAATATGCTTACTAAAATCATGACAAGGCAGGCAAGAGACGACGAAAAATTCAATAATATTGAGAAAGAGTTATTCGAGCACGAGAAAGCTATCGGCATATTATCACACGATCACAATAAATTAAACCAAGAATTTCAGAAATTAAAAATAGAGATTGCAAAATGAAAAACGTATTAAAATTTATCCTGTTTGCGAGCATTATCGCAACAATTGACTTTGTGTTTTTGATGTCATATGCAAAAGGGTTTGCCAGAGATGCAGAAGCAATGCTTGTAACGATAGTGTTTATAAGCATGTTTACGGCTTTTGATAAATATGTGCTTAAAGATATTGATACAATTCAAGAAATAAAAAAAGGGAACGTAGCTTATGCGCTTATGCTTATTGCTATTGCTATTGTTTTTATCGCCGGCGCAATCGTGGTCGGTTAAAAATGATGCATCGAAGACTGACATTGTAAATATTGCCGAAAGATATTTGAATGTCCGTGAAGTTGGCAAAAATAGAGGCAAGATGGTTGAGAAATTTCAGCGATCTGTTCATTTGCCGGCGGGTTCGCCTTGGTGTGCGGCATTCATAAGATATATTCTTGATGAAGCGAAGAACATTTTTATAAAAATACGAAGCGGATTGGCACAGGCATACGTAACGAAGTATTCGGTGAAAGCGAAAGATGTGGCGAAAGGATATGTTCGTATTGGAAGGAATTGGCTGGCAATTTGGAGGCACGGAGATACTCGCAGAGGACATATTGGGATAGTGAAGAATTGGCTTAGAAACAAAGGGATTGTCATTGAAGGGAATACGAAGGTAGGCAATGCAGAGGGAGTTTTTGAGAAAGCAAGAAAAATTATAAGTTGGAGAGAATTCAGGATTGTATGGTTTACGCCAACGGTAGAAATACAAGTGAATAATTTAAGAAATTAAGGACAATGGGGCAAGCCCCATTGTTTCCGAAATGAAATAAAGAGCAATGGGCAAGCCCATAAGAACAATGGGGCAAGCCCCACTGCTTCCGGGAGAATGAATATGAAAAACAGATATATAAATATTGTATTATTACTCATTGCTTTGGTTTTGAGTTATTTGCTTGGGCGATATGCAAGCACAAAGAGGCAAGCTATTTTGCTTCCGGGAGACAAAGATACGGCAACTTCGGTTGATATAATCATTAAATACCAAGATCCCGAGGTAATAACAAAATACAAGCCGAGAATAGTATATTTGAGAGATACGATAATAAAGACCAAGCCGTTCA
>CAZVPQ010000134.1:0-6377 GCA_964628675.1 uncultured Hyphomicrobiales bacterium
TATTCAAAATTCATTCTTTTCTGATTATATAATTTTGATATAAATAAAATATTTCTTTTTTATTATTCTCCAAATTTGCAATTTAGTAATTTATAAGTTTAATTAACAGTAAATTTCATGGAAATATTAATTGTAGGCGCCGGCGATATAGGGTTTCATTTAATAAAAAAACTATCAATTGAAAAGCATAATATTACTGTGATTGATTCTAACCCCCAAAAAGTACAATTTGCCCATGAAAATTTAGATGCTATTGTTTTAGAAGGTTCAGGAACAGACAAGAAAGTATTGGAGCAAGCCAATATTAAAAAAGCTGATATAGTTGCGGCGATTACTAATAATGATGAAATCAATATTATTATTTGTCAAATCGCAAAAAAAATGGGCGTCCCAACTACAATTTTGAGGTTAAGAAATCATAACTATTTTTCAAATGATTATTTTTTAAGTAAAAAAGAATTAGGTGCCGACTTTATTATACAACCGGAATTATTGACTGCGAATGCTATTGTCAAACTTGTCCGACAAGCTAATACTACCGATATACTTGAGTTTGAAAATGGGAAAATTCAATTGGTAGGTATAAGAATTGACAAACATTCTCCAATTCTTTATACTGCTTTAAAAGATTTGCCTATGGGAATCGGGGTTCCAATTTTTAGGATTTTAGCTATTATAAGAAAACAAAAGACCATCATCCCCGATGGCAATGATCAAATAATTGAAGGTGATCAAGTATATATAATCAGTGAACGGGAAAATATTTATAATATATTGTCTTACTTTGGCAAGAATAGTAACAATGTAAATGAGAATATTATGATTATTGGTGGTGGTTTGGTTGGAGAATTTGTTGCTAAACAACTTGAAGACGAAGTAAATACCAAAATAATAGAAAACAGTGAATTAAAATCCGATTATTTAGCTGAATCATTGAAAAATACACTTATAATAAATGGAGACGGTTCTGACTTGGATTTGCTTACATTCGAGGGCTTACCCGATATGGATGAGGTTGTCGCTGTTTCAGGTGATGATGAGACAAATATTATTACAAGTCTTGCTGCCTTGCATTTGAAAGTGCCGAGAACAATAACTTTGGTGAGTAGATTAGAATATTTCTCTTTGACTCATGCAATTGGTTTGGATTCATTAATATCTAAGCAGATGATTACTATTAATGCAATAAAACAGATTATTGAAAGAAGTAGGTTTGCTTTGTTTGCTGAAATCCCGGGAGTAGAAGCTGAAATCATAGAATTTATAGCGAATGGTAAATCAAAAATCATTAGAAAATCACTAAAAAACACAAAATTCCCAGCGAACGCAATTGTGGGAGCAGTGTTTAAGAATAATAGCAAGATTGAAATACCAACAGGAAACACTCATATTCAAAATGGGGATAAAGTTATTGTATTTTCCTTGCCTAAGGTTGTTAACGATGTAGCAAAATTATTTTAATTAAATAACATTAGATAAAAAATGAAACGAATTGCAGTTATTATGGCTGGAGGCTCAGGAGAAAGATTTTGGCCTCTGAGTAGAAAACGAAAGCCAAAACAATTATTGGCATTATCATCTGATATTACTATGATTGAAGAATCTTTAAATCGAGTTTCCCCTCTTATAGATTTGCAGGATATTTATATTATTACAAGTGAGTTATTGTTGGAGCCTTTAAGATTAGCATTGCCTATGCTTCCTGAAGAAAATATTGTAGCGGAACCTTATAAAAGAAATACAGCTCCGTGCTTGGCACTCGCTGCCGCATTTATCAAAAGCAAATATTCTGAATTTAAAGCTGAAGAAATTGTCATTGCTATTCTGACAGCTGATCAAAATATTAATCCAAAAGATGGGTTCATAAAGACAATTGATTCAGCACTTAGATATGTTGAGAAAAATCCTGTTCTATGTACAATCGGTATTCCACCAAAACGCCCGGAAACGGGCTACGGATACGTTGAAGTGGAAAATAATTTCAATTATACTGATAATGAATCAGAAATATCAAAGGTCATAGCATTCCACGAAAAACCAAATTTATCCAAAGCTAATGAATATTTAAAATCAGGAAATTTTTTATGGAATAGCGGTATGTTTTTTTGGCGTTTGGATACTTTTATCAATAGCTTACAAAACACAGCCCCTGAAATCGGCAATAAAATAAATGAAATGTCGGCAAAATATCGGAACAAAACAAAAGTCGCACTACCTGAGGCTTTGGAGCAAATCAGAGCTATTTATGAAGCTTTCCCAAATATTTCAATTGATTACGGTTTAATGGAAAAGTCAACAAATGTAGTTGCGGCAAAAGCTCTTTTCAATTGGGACGATATTGGTTCTTGGGATTCATTAGACAGAATCAAAGAAAATGATAAAGATGACAATATTGTATCGGGTAATACCGCTTTGATAGATGTTAAAAATTCAGTAGTAATAAATGCATCAAATAATAAAGATATGATTGTTGCAGGATTAGGTATTGATAATTTCGTTATTGTAACTACGGACGATGCTGTTCTTGTGATTCCCAAAGACAAAGTACAAGATGTTAAGCAAATAGTTGAAAAAATAAAAGTTGAGAATAAAGGAAAATGGCTTTGAATTTAGATAATAAATTTAATATTAAATTCGAGTACATCATACTTGCACTGATATTATTATTGGCTGTATTTCTAAGGTTTTACAATCTTGGATATCCATCGTTATTTAATGATGAATTGGATACTGTTCGGGTTGCGAGTTATCATTCAATAGCCAAAATGATAAATTTAGGGATAAAACCTGATGTTCATCCACCGGGATTCCAAATTATAATGTACTATGTTGTCCATTATATTGGTAATAGCGAATATATATTAAGGCTACCGTCAGCAATTTCGGGTATTTTTGCAGTATTAATGATATTTTTTCTCGGGAAATACCTATATACAGCTCGAGAAGGATTAATAGCCGCGGCTTTATCAACCGTGCTTTGGGCTCCTTTGTATTATAGTCAGGAAGCAAGAGCTTATTCCTTACTTTTTCTTATGTCGATTGCAACGACATTATTATGGCTAAAAATCATCAATGACTTTTATAAATCAAACCCGGTAAATATAAAATTCATTATCTTATACATTGTATTAGCACTCATCACAGAATATATTCAATACCTAGGTTTATTTTTTATCTTTTTACAAGGAATTTCCACAATATTGATTTTGATTAAAAAGCCAAAACAATTATTAAAAAGTATGATTATTTTTTTAATATTAGGATTGTTGTTTTTACCGTGGCTCCCATTTATGTTAGAACAATTAAAGCATGGTGCAGAATGGATAAAACCACCTAAAATTTTAGCATTCGGTTATTTTTTAGCTTTTTTATATGGATTATCACCTTATATATTAGGTATAGCATTAGTCCTATATACTTTTTTAATAGTTCGTATTATAAAAAAAGGATTTGAAAAAACAGAGTTGTTTATTTCGCCGGATTTGTTTTTAATTCTTTGGCTTATTATTCCTTTCACAATTATTTTTATTAAATCAGTTGTATCAAAACCGGCTTTAACATATTACAGTTTGATATTTACAGCACCGGCGGCTTATTTGCTTTTTGCGCGTGCTATAACAACATTGAAAATCAAAAAATCCGTTCAAAATTTATTAGCATTCTTTATTGTAATAATAATGGCTTATCAAATAATTATTGATTTTAATTACTATGGTCAACCTTATAAAGACCATATTGTTGTTTTCAATAAAAGGTTTAAAAAAAGAACTAAAGAGCAATTCAAAGAGGCGGCGGAATTTGTCAAGGATAATAATAGTAAATACCCGAAATCAATTATTATTAGTTATGCTTGGTTTATAGATTACTTCGATTATTATTTTGATAAATTGAATTCCCCGCATAAAGTGGACATTAATGTTTGGGGTTCCGCCGATACAAACAAAGTCAATACTTTATTAAACAATAAACAAACGAATTATATTTGGATTTTGAGAGGGCACAAAGAACTGGACAGTGCATTTATAGATTACTTTAATCGAAAATACAAATTAATTCAATACAAAAAATTAATTGGTGCTGATGTATGGTTATACAAAAACTCTATGCTTGAATGAAACAAATAAAATCTAATTATAAAATAATTTACTTTTTATTCAAACAATCCTCAATATCAAAAGTAGCTTGAGTAACAGCTTTTATCTGCTCATAAGCAATAGGCATAGGGTTACCCGTTTTAATTGCTTCGAGTGTAGCGAGGACTTCTTCTTTATGACCTTTTGAACCATCATAATTTTTTTTGCTATGTTTAGCATTTTTAAAAAATTCAACTGAAATAAAATTATTCATAATAGCGACACTTTGCTCGCAAAAGACTTCGCAATATTCCTTTGGAAGGGATTTATCACCATTTGCGAGATATAGCAATGTACCGATAGAACCATCTGAAAATTTCAAAATAACCGAAATATTATCGCGTGTTTTAGCACTCAAATCATCAATTGATAGTGATTCGGCATAGACACTAACTGGTAAAGCATTAGTAAGATAGAGCATTGTGTCAACGAAATGACAAACTTCACCTATGATTCTGCCGCCTTGACCTTCTTGCTGGGACCAATGATTTTTGGGGATAAAACCTGCATTTACTCTATATAAAATGCTCATCGGTGCCGACCGTTCTTTGAAAAAGTTTGATATATCAGCAAATGGTTTGGAAAATCTGCGATTAAAACCAAGCATCAATCTTCCTTGATTCTCGAGCATAACTTTATCAATTTTTTCCAATTGTACTCTATTAATAGCTAATGGTTTTTCAACAAAAACCGGTTTCCCTGCTTTAATTGATTCAATGACATATTCCGAATGGCTATCGTGTTGAGTTGCACAAAATATTGTATCGACGTCTTTGTGATTTATTAATTCGATTGAATCTGTGGAGCTGAGAGCAAAACCAAATTTTTTAGCTACCGACACAGCATTTGCAGATTTAGAAGTAGAAACAGCAACTAAATTAGCACTTGTTTTTTTTATAAAGGGGATTAAATAAGTTTGTGCAAAAGTCCCGGCTCCGAGAAAAGCCAAATTAATTTTACCTTTATTTTTATCATATTTAACTTGGATTGTGTGTTTAATATTATCCTCTTGAACATTAAAAGCAGAATATTTAATCAAAATTCCTATGAACTTTTCGGATATTTTCCCCGTAATTATATCATAAGCTTTTGTTGCATTATTGATATCATAAGTATGCGAAATCATTGATTCAAGGTCAATCTTTTTTGAATCAATCATATCAAGAAATGCTTGCATATTCCTGTTTTCAGTCCATCGCACATAAGCATAAGGATAGTCATAGCCTAATTCTTCATAGTTACTATCATATCTGCCGGGTCCGTAACTACATGAAATTTTTAAATCCAATTCTTTTTCATAAAATGGAGACCTTGGGACGTTCATACCAACAGCACCAACAACAACAATCTTACTTTTTTTTCTTGCTAATTGCAAGGCAAGTTCCAAAGGTTGATTGGATTTAGTGCTTGCTGTAATAATTACCGAATCGAAACCTAATCCGCGAGTAAATGAAAGAGCCTGTTTAATACTATCGGAATTACTCAATAATGTAATATCACAACCATAATTTTTAGCTCTGTCAAATAATTCATTATTTATATCAAACCCTGCTACACGGCAACCCGATGCTTTCAATAGTTGAATGCTAATTTGCCCTAAAAGTCCTAATCCAATAACTGCAACGTTTTCGCCAAGTCTAACATCTGCTTGCCTTACACCTTGCAAAGCTATTGAGCCAAGGGTAGTAAAAGCGGCTTCCTCGAATTTCACTGAGTCAGGAATTTTAACCGAAAGGTTTTTAGGCACGGCAATATATTCGGCATGATTGGCATAACCTGCACCGGCACAAGCAACTCGATCGCCGACATTAAATTCATCGCAGTCGGTTTCGACAACAACACCCGATGCACTATAGCCGAGCATTTTATAAGAATCCAACTTGGACTTAACACGTTGATAAGTTGAAACAATACCCTCTTTTTTAACATAATCCATAACAAGTTTAACTTGATCGGGTTGTTTTTTTGCTCTTTGGATTAACGAAGATTGAGCATTGCCGACTGATACTTTTTCAGTTCCAGCACTGATTAATGAATAAGCTGTTCTAACTAATATTCCGTTTTTAGGACAAAGAGGAGCGGGTAGTTCTTCAACTAATATTTCCCCTGTTTTTTGATATTGAACTATTTGAAGCATATTTTATATTTTTTTTAAGTTAATTAATCATTCAAAGTTAAGAATATAAACGTAAATTCTAAAAAAATAATTCATGCTCGTGCTGAAATTATATTAGCAAATAAATT